>NZ_JACHBL010000002.1 GCF_014200305.1 Neomicrococcus lactis | reverse complement strand
GTGTCTGTGTGCACGGTGGGGGATCGCCTTACGCGCTTAGTCGTCCTGAGGTTCCCAGTCGTCAGGGTGGGTTTCCGTGGATGCCTCGCCGGGGAGTGGGTTCATTTTGAAGGTTCGCCAGGCGGCTGGTTCTTTACCTGGTTTGTGGGCTAGTCGGTAGGGGTGTGTTTTGTGTCTGTCTTGCTGCAATAGCTTGAGGGCTTTCTCGACATCGACTTTGTTCATTTGATCCACCCATGTATATGGCGAAGGGCCGGCAGTTTTATGTGCCAGCCCTTCTGCTTCCCTTTTTTGGCAACTTCCCAATCGCCGATCGTTGCTCACCTTCGACTCGTATAACCAACGCCTTCACAATAGAAGATAATTTCTATTCAGTCAATATATTCTAAAAACTGACTCTGCAACTAACAGACTCTGTGAGTGACAGAGTCTGTTAGTTGCAGATAGCCCGTCCGCACGTTCAGTGGTTTGTACTCAGCGGAATGCGGCCCTTTCGGAACAGAAGGGCAGTGGTGCGCAAGTTCGCCGCAAATGCCGATTTGTTTCGTTGCCCGCGTTCGTCGCCGGAAAACTTTGAGTAATCAAATCGCCCGGCGGAGAGTTGCCATATGGGTGTCATGTGGAGTGCTTGCGAACCTAGGTTGTCACGATCTCTGTTACCGAAACCCGAAAAATATTCCCTGAAGCCTTGGAGCGCCTCAACTTGTGTCAAGACTGGTTTTGGGAAACCGCGGTTGGAGGCCAGTGCGTTGGTCGTACGTTTGCTGGTTGTGATCCTTTGTTTGCGTTCCAATCGGTGACTATTTCACCAGTACCGATAGTCGAGCCCTCAAACGATACATCAGCGGTGAAATCTGCAAGGGAGAAGTCTGTTTTAGTGGACCGGAACTCAGACTGAAATGAGACGTTTCCCCTGTTGAATTGAGCGCGGTTGAACGAGGTGGTTTTCCCGTTGAAGTGGGCTCCGACGAACGTGGTGGTTTTCCCGTTGAAGTGGGCTCCGCCGAACGAGGTGGTTTTCCCGTTGAAGTGGGCTCCGCCGAACGTGGTGGTTTTCCCGTTGAAGTGGGCTCCGCCGAACGAGGTGGTTTTCGCGCTGAATTGAGCGCGGTTGAACCAGGTGGTTTTCGCGTTGAATTGTGCGCTGGTGAACGCGGTGTTTTCTCCGTTGAATTGGGCGCTGATGAACGCGGTGTTTTCTCCGTTGAATTGGGCTCCGGCGAACGAGGTGTTTTCCCCGTTGAAGTGGGCTCCGGCGAACGTGGTGTTTTTCCCGCTGAATTGAGCGCGGTCGAACGAGGTGGTTTTCCCGTTGAAGTGGGCTTCGACGAACGAGGTGGTTTTCCCGTTGAATTGGGCTCCGGCGAACGTGGTGTTATTCCCGCTGAACTGAGCGCGGTCGAAGTTTCCTCCATCCAAGTAGGCGCCGGTTAGGTCGAAATCGTGTTTTGACCAGGATGTTTTCGCATCGTGGTGGACGTGGCTGGCTATGGTTCTAAGGATGGTGTTGCGGACTTCGCTGTCGTCTTGTCGGTATGTAAATTCGGTTTCGGAGATGGAGGTGGTTTGAGGTGGGCTGGGTGGATTGGTGATCTTTAGTTTCGCTTGGTGGGGTTCTTGATCCTGGGGGTTGTAGGGGAGGCGGAGGTAGCCGCAGAGGACGTCGATGCATTGTTGGCGTTGGTCGAAGTTGCTGTATTGGTTCGCGACGGTGGTCATGGCGTAGACGCCAGCTAGGCGTACGGCAGGGTCGGTGTGTCCGAGTTGTTCGGCGGCTGCTCCGAATCGTTCTACGAAATGACTGTCTTCGAGGTCTTTCTGTTTTCGGTAGCTCAGTGCGAGTATTCCGAGGGCGCTGATTCCGGCTCCGATAGTGAGGGCGGTTTTGAGTATTTCGAACCGTGGTGTCGTTGAGGAAAGGGTTTCTTCTACTGTGGTTTTCGCACCGTTGGGATCAGTTGTTGTCGCTGTTCTTGAGCTAGTTCCAAGCAGGGTTTCAGGGCTTACTAAGCAATTGAGGATGAGAAACGCAATTGTGGTTAGGGTGACGACGCTGACTAGGGCAATGAGAATCGTGGCTAAGATCTGATTCTTTTGCTTCCAGTCGCTCAAGATCGTGGTAATTCTTCTCATCATCCTCAATCGGGTTGCAGTGATTTTCTCCTGTTATATAGGTCTTCCTTCGTGGCTCCTAGAGGGGGTTTTGTTTATGACGAACTACCGCTGTTCGGACATCGTATTGGGCTGTTCAGAGGTCCGTGCATGCCCCGCGCTCGTGTCCGGAAGAGGATAGCCTGTGGTGTCGTGCGGGGTGTGTGCGGCCGGTCGGTCTGGGTCCTGCTGTGCACGGGTGGGCGGGTGGAGACCTTTGAGGAGTCTCAGGCCGTCCACGTGTGTGCAGGGGGCAGCGTTTCGTAACCCCTAGTTGGTGTTCAAAAGGGCAGTTCTCGCGCGCGAGAACTGCCCTTTTCTTGTTGGGTGTGGTTATTTTTCGTTGCCGGCATCTTTTTCTTTGGATGATTGCTGGGTGGTGGTGCCTGGTTGTTGGGGGCTGGCTTGGTTGGTGGTGCGGCCGGTTTCGGGGAAGTTGGCTCGTTTGGTCTTGTTGCGGTCCGCGAGGAGGTCGGCTTCGCGGAGGGTTGTGCCGAGGCCGGCGTTCACGTTGTTGAGAAGGTCTTGCAGTTTGTGGGGCGGGAAGCCGGCTTCGACAGCGGTGCTGACCATTCCCGCGATGGACGCGTCGGGGTGGTTGGGTGGCACTTGGAGGGCTAGTTGTTTGCCGCCGATGACGTCGCCGGCGGTGTAGTGCTTGATGCCTCCGACGGCTCCGAGGAGCCCGACGTATTCGGGTGGGCAGGCGAGGAATGCCTGGCGGAGCACTTCGGCTTGTGGTCGTGACGCGGTGTCGTGGGTGATGACGAGGTCACGAATGAGTGTTGAACTGTCCATGAGGGCTGCTAGGCGCGGGTAGTCAGTGTCTCGGGGGTGTTCACCGGGTGTGGCGAGGCGGTCCAGGATGCTGAGTGCTTCGGTTCCGCGGTCGACGTGTTTTTGGTTGTTGATGGCGTCGATTTCGGCGGCGGGCAGTGGTTGCCAGACGCTGATGCCGGTGTGTTCGTACGCATTTTTCGCGTCATCGAGGCTGGCTGCTGGCGAGCTTCCGAGGAGCGCGCCAACGGCGTCGACTCTTTCGGATTTGATCGGCTCCGGGAGGGTCCATTCGTCGAGGTTGGGGAGGTATGTTTCCACGGTTTGAGCTGCGAGGTCGATATGCAGCTGGATGATGGACGGGTTTTGCCCGGCGTCGAGTTGTGTGCGTAGTCCGTCTTCGACGGCATGTGCGCGGGCTTTGCCGTGTTCGCCGTAGGAAGCAATGGTGATCATGTTGGGGTGGCAGTCGTAGCGGCCGATGATCTGGAGTGTATTGGCTGCTTGTTCTGAGAAGTGTTGGGATTCTTCAGTGTTGGTGGGGGAGATGTCGAAGGTGACGAACTGGTCGTCCTCACGGTCTCCGAAGCCGAAGATGACGACGTGCCGGTCGTCGGGTCGGAATTCGATGAGTTGTGGGACGAGGGCAGCGAGTTCTGCTGGTTCTGCCAGGGGGTAACTCACTTGTCTTCCTGACCTTTATCGGGTGTGGCGGTTTGGGCTGGTGGTGGTCCGATGCGTAGATCAGGAATCGGGGTCACGGGCCTGGTTTGTGCTGCTTCGTGTTCTTTAATGGCGGCGCCGAAGGCCTTCTCGACGGGGCTCATGGGGGTTCGTTCCATGATGTTTTCTCCTGTTTTTCGTTGACGCTGATGGCCAGCCGGTTCGTGGCCGTTTACTTTTCGAGTTCGTTGCCGGTATCGGGTGTGGGTGGTTCATGTTTTGGCGTGATGCCAGTGGCGTCCGTGTCTCGGCCGGCGGGGAAGGACGCTTGGCGGTACTTGTTCCGGTCGTACACGGCGTCGGCGACTTCGAGGCGCGGCGGCAAGTCGGCTGCGAAGGAATCGATGACTGTTGTTTTAAAGGCTTCGGGGGATGCCATGGTGAGGCGGGCTTGGGTGATGGTTTCTCGCCAAGGGCCGTCGGCATCATGGGTGGGGATGTTGTTGATCAGTGGCATGGCTGCTCGGTAGTTGCCTTGGGCTGCGTACGTGACGGCCGCCGGCAGCGCGAGGTTCTGCTGGTGTGTGGCCGGCGCTGTGTTGTGCAGGTCTTGAAGGACCCCAGATTTCGCGGGCGTTTGGGTGGCGTCGAGGGTGACTTGGTCGCGCACGAGGGGTGAGCTGGTGATCAGTGCCGCTAGCCGTGGGTACAGGCTGGTGGGTTCTTCGATGGATCCGCTGGCGATGGATTGGAGTAGGTAGGAGGCTTCGGTGCTGCGCACCGAGGGCCGGTGCGCTTGGATCTCGTGAAGTTCAGAGTCGGTGAGTGGTTTCCATGTGGTGTGGTTTTGGCTCATGTTCTTCTCCTGGCTGTGCGTCGGTGTGGATCGTGGGGCCGGGGGTTCACTGGTGCTCGTGGTGGTCTTCGGATTCGTGGTGTTCGGCCGGTAAGGCTGCTGGTGAGTTGGCTTGAGGGCGGGTTCGTGGGGCGCGTTTGGTGGTGCGTGGATCTGTGAGTCCGAGCTTGCGGAGTTCGGTTGGGGTGTTGCCGGCGGTCACGGCTGCGTGGAATGAGCGGGCGTGGTTGTCCTTGATGGTTTTGAGCTCTGTATCGAGCTGCCTTTTGAAGTCTTCGAGTCGCTTCTTGTGGTTGGCTTCTGCGGTGATGACGGCTTGGCGGGCGGTGGCGAGAGCGCTGATGGCGTCGAGTTTTTTGGTTTGTTCCTCGCGTGCTTTGGCGAGGATTTCTTCAACGGATTGATGAGTGGCCATGTACTCATCCTATGAACGGAACAATGGCGTGGGTATTAGCCATTCGTCTATGTGGATAACCCTCAGAATCTGTAAGACTGAGCATGGACCGCCCGCGGAGGCGGAGCGGAGCAAGCTATAGATTTAGCCGAGCTAACTCGCTTGGAACCCTTGCCGGTGGCGGGGGTTCGTGACACACTCGAGGCAGGTTTGCTCGTGTGTGGCGTTGCACTGTGCTGGAGGTGAGTTGGATGGATCGGAAGCGTCAGGCGAACGTGACGGGTGGTCGTCCGATTCGTCGTGAGGTGAAGTTGAGCGTGGCTGAGGATGCTGCGCTTAGGGTTGCTGCTGCGTCGATGGGTGTGACGGTTCCGCGGTTGCTGAAGGAGTCCGCGCTGAGCGCGTCTCGTGGTGAGACGGTCACGGAGCGGCACGAGCTGATCAAGGAGTTGTTCTTGGTGCAGCGCGGTATTGCGGCGGTGGGAAACAACATTAACCAGATCGCTAGGGCGGCGAATGCGACGGGTGAGATTTCGGAGGAGTTGCAGGGCAGTTTGGCGTATGCGCGTGGTGTTTTGAAGCGTATGGATGTGGTGTTGGAGTCGTTGAGTTTGGATGGTGGCCAGTCGTGATTCCGAACATCACTCGTGGTGACCGGATGGCTGGTTTGATGGCGTATCTGGTGGGTCCTGGACGTTCTAATGAGCATGAGAATCCGCACTTGGTGGCAGGTGATGATCGGGTGCTGATGGCGGTTGAGCACGAGGGTGAATTGTCCTCCTATGACGCGTTTGAGATTGCGTCGGTGTTGTCTCAGCCGCAGCGCGTTCACGGGACGAAAGTGGAGTCCCCAGTTTCTGTGTGGGATGAGGAATTGGGCAAGAATGTTCGGGTCGGTTCGACGCGTTCGGAAGTGTGGCATTGTTCGTTGTCGTTGGCGGCCGAGGAGGGCAAGATCGATGACGCGAAGTGGTCGATGATCGCGAACGAGTTTGTGAACCGGATGGGGTTCATTGACCCCGATGGTGCGAAGTCATCCCGCTGGGCTGCGGTGCATCATGGTGCCTCGAAGAACGGTAATGACCACATTCATATGGTGGTGCAGATGGTGCGTGAGGACGGTACGAAAGCCAACGTCCACAACGACTTCTACCGGTCCCAGCAGGTGTGTCGGGAGTTGGAGAAAGAGTTCGGACTGCAACAGTTGGAGAGCCAAGAGAAAGGTCTTGGCTTGGCCGGGGATAAGCCAGCAGAACGCACGCGTGCCACCCGTGAGGCGGCACCACAGTCGGCACCGTTTGAGTTGCGGCGTCGGATGCGCGCAGCACTGGCAACCAGTAGCACCGAAGCGCAGTACGTGCAGCGGCTACTGGACCTAGGTGTGAGGGTTGCTCCGTCGTTTGAGAAGGGCTCCCGGACGCAGGTGCGCGGGTATAAAGTCGCGATCGCTGGCGCCAAGAACGAGGACGGACACACGATCTGGTACACGCCCTCGAAGCTTGACCGGACCCTGGGGTGGCCGCAGATCCAGCAACGCTTTGGCGGCCGCGAGCATGATGAAGCGGTCGCCGCTCTGGTGAGTCTGCACAACGTTAAGGATGTGCCGGCACCGAGGATGAAGTTGCATGGTTTTGACCCGATCCGGGCGGAGCGCTTGATGAGCGGTAAGACCGGTCCGGATACGTTGGCGAACATTTACGCGAGGGTGTCGATGCAACTCGAGAAAGACCGGCCGGGTGCTTTTGCACGGTTGAGTGAGAACTACGCTAGGGCGGCCCAAGGACGCGGTAACGCAGCCTACGCTGTACGCATTGGTGCACGGTTTGCGTCCAAGGATTCCACGCGCGGATGGCTGGCCGTGATTCAACAGGCGAACCGGCTCGGCCGCGCCATGACCGCTACCCAACTGATGACTGAACGACCCCGGTTGGCACGCTCGACAGCAGCACTGCTCGAGCACGCGAACCGCACCCTTGAAACTGCCACTACATCTACTATTACTGATCGGCCGTTTGATTATCGTCTCGGACGATACCGGGATACCGGACGAGGCCACGGACTCTAGGAGGACATCATGGAGGCGCACGAAGAATCAGAAGTCGCAGAATCCCTCGGCCGTGTCTTACGCGTGGCTACCGGAGGGCAGATGCAATTGATGGAAATGAACCAACGTCGCCGACAGATGAGCGAGGCAGAGCGCCAGCGCGAAGATCAACAGAACGCTCGGCGCGACCAAGTCCTAGCGGCCGCTTTGCAACAGACGGTATTCACACGCGAGTACTGGCGCACCGCCGGCTCAGAATCCATCGCGGATAACTTCACGGTCCTAGCTCAGCTTCGTGGGCAGCACCCACAGGCTGAGACCGCGTATGCGCATATGAAGAACGTGCTGCGAACCGACTTTGGCATCAACGTTGAGGATGCGAATCGTGATCACCCGGATGCGATCTCTAAGCAGCATCATGAGCTCCGGGATGCCCTGGATGATCACTTCGCGAAGAAGCACTTGGATGCTGAGGCTGACGAAACCCTCGCCGCCGCTATTGGCCGGAATGAACCAGAAATAGTTGCTGAAGTTGGCGAGCTGCGCGAAGCGGCAGATGAGGCCAAAGAATCAGAAGAGGCTCATCTTGAGCAAGCAGCCGAATATGAAGCCGAGGCCGGACAAGACCAGGAACACGCATCCACCGAGGCCGCGCAGCTAACCCCGGCCGGCGCGTACACCCGGGCCACGGCCCAGGCATTAGAGCGTGTGCGTGAAACAGCAGGCGCTGACGCGGCTGCTAGCCGTGAGACGCAGTCGACGAACTTCCCACAGAATCCCGAGGCGCAAGTGCGGACAGGATCCACGCGGCGGCCGGCACGACGAGCAGGACTGCAATCACGACAAAGCCGACGCAAGGAAGCAGGCCGAGGACGATGAGCACTAACGCATTCACCGAAGAACCCGACACCGATCCCGAAGCCGAAGAAACCCCGCGACGCGAGCTTCGCTTTCCAAACGCCGAAGAATGGGTCAACAACTGGTTGCTACCGCACTACCGACGTAACCCCGCCACCACACGATGGGACCCCCAATGGTGGCGGTATGAAGAAGTCGGAACTCTCATGGAGACGCTCTGGGAAACCTGGGAAAAAATGCGGTGGGACGGAGCCGGCGCCATCGCCGTCTACTTCCGCGACTATCTTTACCCACTGATGGATCGCATTACCGCACCCGACGGGCCGTTCTGGGCGTACGATCCACCCCTCAAAGAAGACGTCCCACCAACGCTACCCAGCGAACCAGCCCCGGAAGGTTTCTACGAGTAGGAGCACGGAGTTCTAGCTCCAGCGTTGCGCTTTCAACCCATGTGCACCTGCATATTCTGGAAGCTCAGGGGACTTCCAGTCTTTTAGCAGGTCCTCGGAAACTTTATATACTTCGACACCAATTGGGCGGCAGACTTCAATAGGGTCGTGGGCTCCTTCTCCCCATAGAGGTACGGAGAGATCTCCACCGGGGCAGGTGGAAAGCGCCATGAGCAAATCTTGCTCGGCGAAAAGCTCAAAGAAGTCTCCAACCTTTGCAGGGCAAGTCTTCATAAAGTATTGGTCTTTGTCGTTCAGACCAGTGCATTGGAAAACGTTGAGCACATCGTGAACGTCAAATTCTGTGAGGCCGAAAGGCATCACAGCGCGTGTCAAATTCGAGTGACAATGGTAGTCGAAATCCTCACCGGTGAGCATTCGGTTGACGTAAGGGTCGCATCGAGTTCCCAATGTATCGTGCACCCGGCCTCCTTCACTGTCCACGCCGTAGTTCTCTAAGGTGTCGGCAGTGATAGTTGCCAGGGGTCGAAGGAAAGGCAAATTTGACCATAGTCGGTCAAATGTAGTGACATGAGCAGCCTGCAACTGGCGCGTACGCGCAGCCCAGAAGCGCTCTCGTGGATTGTTGAAGTTCCATATATTGAGGTCCCCAACTTGCGGTCCGTCTACCGTGATTAGACGGCACACATGTCCGGCAGGCACTTTCCATGCTTTACCGGAGCGGATCGGAATTTCAAAGGAATCCACGAGGGTGCGAGAGTCAAACGTCTTCGCAATCCTGCTGTAGAAGGCTTTATCCACTTCGAGGGCTGGGCCCTTGTACGCTGCGTCGGTTAGGTTGGCCGTTGGTTGATTGTTCATGATGCCTTTTCCGCTCCGTCCATCACTGAACGGCTATGCATAGTGTTGCGAACGCCGTCGATGATTTGAGCTTCCGATTCGTTAAGATAATCAATTAATTGAGAGGTCGCTTCTTCGCGGCGTCCTGACAGGATTAGGTTTGCAATGTTCCTGTCTCGTCCCACCCAAGAAACTTGGAACACGCTTTCGTCTGGCATCAATGCAAATGCCAAACGAAGTTGCGCGGCTAAGGTCGTGAAAAATTCATCGACCAACTGTGAACGAGTCAATTGCACGATACTTCTGTGAAAACTGAGGCTTGACGTTCCCACTTTGTTCCAGTCGCCCGCCTCCACATACTGCTCACTCTGTGTGGCGGCAACTTCGATCTTTTGTAAAAGCTCGTCCGAGGCAGTTGAGCTTTGCGCGATGGCTCCAGTCTCGATAAGCCGTCGCGCCGAATAAATATCGCGGATATCTGCAGGCGTGAGTATGCGTACAGAGCTACCGCTATTCGGGATGGAAACCACCAGTCCATCTGTAGTGAGGAGCCTTAGTGCATCTCTCGCAGTATTTCTGGAAACTCCGAACTCTTCGGCAAGCACTTTATCGAAGAGCCTGGAACCAGGCGAGAGGCGGCCCTCGGTAATTTTCTGTCGTAGTGCAGCCCTCATTGTCTCCGCAGCCGGTAGAGCCACGGTGCTCGAATTGTTGGAGTTGGAATTCACTCAACGAGAATATCAGTGTTGAACAATTATTTGTCAATGGTTCGTTGTTGGGGTGTATTGAGTGCAAGTGTCTTGCAGTATGCCCGGATTATCAGGGACTTTTACGCACTCTTTCATTTAAGTGTTGACTTAAGTGTTGAACAATCTGTAGTTTGTGAAAATGACGTGGACCACAATTTGGGGCCGCGCGCTTCGAGGACTGGCGCTAATAGCGACCGTATTGCTATTTGCTACTCTTCCTGCAAGTGCCGCCTATGCCTCCTCCTCAAATGATGAAAACCTTCGTATCGGCTCAGACCTGACCTATCCTCCTTATGCGTATTTGAAAAACGGCGCTCCCTCGGGATTTGATCCGGATTTTATGAAAGCGATCGCTAGTGAACTGAATACCCAGCCTGAATTCATCGATACTCGCTTCGAGCAGCTAGTAACAAGCTTGAAATCGGGGCATTTCGATGTCATCGCTTCTGCGCTTTACATCACTCCTGAGCGAGCTGAGCAAGTAAATTACATCCCCTATTTCACAACCGGCAATTCAATAGTCATGCCGACAGACGCGGCCCCCGCGCGAGATTCCACGGGGCTTTGCGGACTATCTGTAGCAGTCATCAAGGGCGGAGAAGTCGCGACACAGCTTCGTAGCGAGGCCAGCGCAGAATGTAAAACGGCAGGAAAAGAAGCCATTGACGTCCGCGACTTCACTGCGGATGCTGAAGGGACCCAAGCCCTGGTCTCCGGACAAGTCGACGCTCAGGTAACTGATGCAGCTGTCGCCAAGGTGGCAGTTGATAGTGCTGCAGGAAAGCTAACGATTACAAGCCAAGACCTTCTCTTTCCGGTACCGGTCGGACTCGCAGTTGCTAAGGAAAACACTGAGCTGGAGAGTCGGCTTAAAGACGCTCTGGAGTCGATGAAGGCCAACGGCACCTATCAAGCATTGTTGACTCAGTACAACCTCAGCGAACCGAATGCCGATGAGATTGCTACAGCATTGGGGACAACAACTGAAGCTGCCACTGAGGAAAACCAATCCGGGTTTGGTTTTGACTGGCAATATTTCTTTAGCCTTTTTGCCCAAAAGGATTTCTGGACCGCCACTCTTACGGTTATCTTGCTTTCGGGTCTAGCCTGGGGCATCTCGGTAATTTTGGGGATGGCAGTCGCTCTGGGGCGGCAGTCTCGCCAGGGCTGGCTACGCAAGATACTGGATGTTTATGTATGGTTCTTCCGGTCCCTGCCGCTTCTAGTTCTGTTGATTTTTGTATACAACGTGCCGCAGGTTATTCCAGAACTTCGCCCACTCGTGGGTTCCCCGTTTATGGCCGGACTTATTGCACTGGTTCTCTCAGAGACTGCTTACATTTCCGAGATCCATCGCGGAGGTCTCTCCGCAGTTGCCGGCGGGCAAGGCGAGGCGGCCAGAGCACTAGGAATCCCTTGGGGTGGAGTTCAGCGACACATTGTCATCCCACAAGCATTTCGTGTGGCACTGCCGTCGCTTGGAAATGAGCTGGTCACCATCATTAAGCTCACTTCGCTCGTCTCTGCCATTTCATTAACTGAGATTCTTCTCGTAGGTCAGCGTCTATATACACAGAATTTCAAAGTTCTAGAAACGCTCGCCGCTGTTGCTATTTACTATGTTCTACTCGTTACCGTTTTTGACCAGGCGCTCAAATACCTCGAGCGGCATCTTGACTTCCGCCGTCGCGGTCTCAAAGCCCGTGTAACAGAGACGGCAGCTTTGAACACGGATGTGATACCTGTTCCATCCCGTCGCTCTGCGACCCCTCACACCGGTGAAGTGGTTCTTCAGGTCAACGATGAGCGTAAGTCGTTCGGAACTACAGAGGTCCTTAAAGGTGTCGATCTAAAGGTCCACAAGGGAGAGGTAGTAGCCGTAATCGGCCCATCCGGATCAGGAAAAACCACAATGATCCGGACTCTGAATGCGATGGAGTCCATTGATTCTGGACAAGTGCTCTACCGTGGGCAACCTGTGGGATACAAAACCACCAGCTCCGGGGAGTACAAGACGGTTTCTGACAAAGAACTAGCGCGCACGCGCGAGCGGATAGGAATGGTGTTCCAACAATTTAACCTATTCCCTCACATGACAGTTCTAGAGAACATCACCTTTGCGCCAAAATACCAGGGCAAGCAGACTTCGGATGCGATGAAGAAGAATGCTCTGGATCAGCTCCGCAAAGTTGGAATGGAGTCGCACAAAGACAAGTATCCGCACCAACTCTCCGGTGGACAGCAGCAGCGAGTTGCTATTGCACGGGCGTTAGCTGTGTCTCCAGATGTCATGCTTTTCGACGAGCCGACATCAGCGCTCGATCCCGAGCTTGTTGATGAGGTGCTGCAAGTTATGAGCGAGCTTGCGGCCGAAGGGTTGACGATGGTTGTGGTAACCCACGAGATGCGATTTGCCCGTGAGGTTGCAGACTGGGTTGTATTCATGGATAAAGGCGTGGTTGTCGAGGAAGGTCCTGCGACGCAGGTCTTTGACAACCCAAAGCATGAGCGGACGAAGAGATTCCTCACTAGAGTCATGTCCACTAATTAGCTGCAATAGTTTCGTGGGGATCGTGAACACAAATGGCGATCCCCACGAAACTGTAGGCTACGCCGTCATCAGCTGATAGCAAGAGCAGATTGTTCAGCGTATCTATAACAGAGATCGGCCTAGGCATAGACCTCGTCACTCTCGCACACCTCGCAAAAGCCGTCGCCAAGCAGTAACGACTGATCGCGGATCAACGACATCCGCTCAAATTATTTGACCCTGAAGTTAACCAGCCTCAGGCTGCCTAGGAGCCGCGGCTAGGAACGATTTCTCAGATATTCTGCATAGTTCGCCATAGTCTTTGGTGCTGAAGTGTTCTAGCTCAATGAGGGCTGATGGCATTCCTGAGCTGGTGAGGATGCCTCGGCCTCGTGGGAGTGCGGCGAGGTCTGCGACGTCCATGATCTTCTCCCGTTGGATCGAGGTCGAGACAGAACGTCCCCCCTTCTGGGCGGAAGATGATCTCTTGACAACGTCGTAGTCACCTACAAGCTGAGACAGAAACGGCAGGAACGTGTTGTCGCTGAGGCCTGATCCGGCGACGCGAATGTTCGCTGCGGACCAGAGTTTTTTCATTCCTTTTTCTCCGAAGGCTTCGAGGCCTTGGTCCCATCCTTGAAAGAAGGATGAAAGGACGATGCCCCGAGAGCCGTAATGGCTGTACACGTCGGGTAGTTGCCGCCAGCGCACAACGTTGGCGACCTCATCAAGGACACCTGTCATTGGTGGTGAGAGTCGTCCGCCGGCTTGCCGGGCTGCTGTTTTCTCGGCTGCGGTGAGGACTGCGACGGCTAGTGCTGCGGTGACGGCGCGAGCAGTGCCGGCACCTTCTTTAGAGATCAGGTACAGGGTGTCGGTGGAGCTCGCGAATTTCACGTGATTGAACTCTGGACGGTTCTTACCTGGATCGTGGGTGATCCAGGGGACGACGTTTTCGTAGGAGAGCACGTTCACCCAGGGCCGCATCGTGCCGTAGACGCCGTCTCGTTGCTTTTCGGTCAGTGTCTGGATCTTTCCCAGCGCTGAGCCGAGGTCCTCGTAGCCGGCTTCGATGAGCAGGTTACGAGGTGTTTTGTCTTCGGGGTCTTGCGCCCAGGTGAAGACGTCCGTGATCGGCCGCTCACCCACAGAGGCAGCGAAGAGCATGTGCGAGAGCAGGCGTTTACCGTCGGATTCGAAGTAGGCGTCTTGTTTCGCGCCAGCGTCGGTGGCTGAGGAGATGAAAACGTCGGTAAGGGTTTCCGCGGTTTCCATGTTCTCGACGAAACTGAGCGGATTCCACCACCAGGAGGGCTCCTCGCCGATGATGTCTTGGACGTCGTGCACCCACACGACACCATTCAAAGAGCGTGGTCCGCGGGTGAGGTCCACGATGTCTCGCTTGTTCGAGGTGGCAAGGACCGGGCCGTTGGTCTCAATGATCTGGGGGACACAGACGCAGGAGGTTTTACCTGCGCGGGGTCCCATGAGCCAGATCTGTACCCATTCCCATGAAGCGTAGAGCCGTTGCCCGTTGCCAACGAGTTTCGCTAGGGGAACGCCGGGGCCGGCCTTCTCGGCCCGTAACCGGGCGGCATCTTCTTGGGCTGCCTTTTCCATGAGCGAGGTGAAGTCTTTGGGCCGGGACATCTTCGAGGCTAGGTGATCGACCCGTGATCGGTTCTTGCCCCGCTTGCGCAGAGCGTTAACAAGCAAGACCCCGACCCCGGCAAGGATGAGGAATCCTGCCAAGGTCAGTCCCACCTGCCAGCCGGATACGGGTGCATGGCCGCGGGACTGGGCAACGATGATCCCGACCGGGTTCTTCGTCCCGGCTGCCTGCACGGTGGCTGGATCGAGAGCGCCTGCAAGACCCCACAACAAGCCGCAGACGAGTCCGATCGTGATGACAATCAGCAGGACGATCCACGGCCCTTCGTGAGTGCCAGGTTGGCTGCGTCGGCCGGCACGTGGATCTCCGAAGAACGTCATTTGATCATTTCCCAGTCACGGTTCGTATCCGATACCAGGAACTCATACGAGGTGAGTTCTGTATGAAACGGCGTCCCGGCCTGTTTGCCCGTTTTAAGGATGAAGTTTCCCGCGCCTGGACGAAGGCCGGCTTTACCGGTGCGGTAATCCACGGCAGCTTCAGCAGTCCAATCCGACAGCAGTTCCATCTCCTCATGGGACAAACTGAACACTTCGCGCAGGTTTCCCATCTCACCCTTTGCCAGACCGCCAAGGAACACCATGGAGGATCGTTCAACGAACCCCCATGCGGTCGCTGTCAGGTGCGCACTGGAGAGTTTGAGGTCGTTCATCGTGTGAGTGACCATGACTTGGGCTATGCCACGGCCGCGATTCAAACGAGTGATGGTGTCAATGAAGTGGACCATTTCTTCAGAAGCGCGCAGTACGCGCCAGAGCTCGTCCATCACCAAAAGATAGGTACGCCGTGGCCGGCCAGCAGCCACCGCAAGATGCTGTTCGGCCGATACCGTGGCTGAGCCAAGGTTCCAGCACAACGATTGCACTGCAGCGGTGAGGATCGCGTCATTCTCATTCACGCCGGAAATATCGAAGACGACGGGGACGCCAGGGCGAATATGAGCCGTGGTGGGTTTAGAGAACATATCCCCGTACACCCCGTCTGGACCGAGAGAGATCAGGGCGTCGAGGAGGTCTCGGACGCGCTCATCGTAGTCACGGTCATCGGTAGCCATCATGACCGTACGTAAGTCATCAGGACGAGTTTTGATGAACGAGATCAGCTCGTGCATCAACGGGGGTTTCCGGAGGTCAGGATCTAAGCTCACCAACGATTGAGCGATCACTGATGATTCATGTGGGCGCAGTGCGCGGCCGAGCATCATCGCCGTCAGGCCGGTGATCAATGAGCGGCGGCGACCGATCATTTCCCCGATGGCCTGCTCCCGGTGGGTGGGATCTTCGATCTCCCACAACGATGCGGCCAGCGGCCCCAAATCCATGGGATTGATATGGCCCTTACCCGGGGAGAACGAAATCACCTGCCCGTTCAGGGCCTCCGCCATCAGCACATAGTCCGGACGTGAATCCGCCAAGATCATGGGAATATATCCCCAAGCGGCCGAGACCGAAATGAATCGGTGCACCAGCGAGGTTTTACCCAATCCCGGCTGGCCAAGGATGAACGCAGACGGGTTGGAAATGATGCCGGCCAGAAACCAGCTGATCGGATCAGCACAAACCAAAGACCGGCGACGAAGGTGATACCCGAGGGGCGCTCCGATCACCGGTAATCCAGAACCGGCCACGAACGGGTACAAGCCACACACCTGAACGGTCGTTCCGCGTACCTCGAACAACGACTCCGAGGGGCTCATCGCACCACCGGCTGGACGTGCCCACCCTCGCGGGCCGGGCCGGGATGCGAGGGCTTCACGGTTCTTCCGGCTTTCCTGCGACCACCGCGAGAATCGACCCTTGCGGGCTTGCTGGTTCTTTTTCGCAGCCCGTTCAAGGCGTGCTGCTTCTCGTTTGGTGAGCGTGAGCTCGTGATGCTTCGTGGTGCT
Source organism: Neomicrococcus lactis (assembly GCF_014200305.1). Taxonomy (NCBI): domain Bacteria; kingdom Bacillati; phylum Actinomycetota; class Actinomycetes; order Micrococcales; family Micrococcaceae; genus Neomicrococcus; species Neomicrococcus lactis. The sequence goes on along the minus strand of NZ_JACHBL010000002.1, from coordinate 31,296 downwards.
CATTAGAAGAATCCTTGCAATCCGGTACGAACGACCATGTGATCTGGCAGCACAACGCCCAAAGGAAGGCCCGCCTGAAAGGTCACGGCCTGATTCCCAAGGGCGGGGCGCATCCGTAAACGAGCACCACTGACAAGACCGGGAATGGTTTTGTCCCAGCGGGCGAGCTCGTCCTGATCGCGGACGGTGATCGTGACAATCAATCCGAACCGAGTCAGTCCCGCCCCGAGGGCCTCTTCCTGAGCCGATTTCTGGGCGGCCGCCCGACGGATCTGCGCGCGCTGTGAGACCCGTGTCTGAGAACCAGCAAACGTGGAGTCGCGTTGTTCACGATCCACCACGGCCGTGGCTCGATCAACCGGGATCGGACGATACAAGAGCGTGACGCGTTTGCGCAACGCTTCCGTGGACGGCTCCATCAACCTGCGCAGACAGTTCGAGGTGAACATACCCCTCGGACCCTCGTACATCGTCCAGGACCGTGACACCGCCCGGTCATGACGGTACAGGTCGAACTCGTCGACCGAGAACGACGGGCCAGCTTCTTCCCACAGGAGGCCAGTTCCCCCGCTCTCCTGCAACTCTTCAACCGTTGCAGCGGTGGTTGGATCGTACGCGACCCGGGTGTTGTCAGTGATCTGCTGCGCGGTACACAGCATCACTCCCCCAGCCCCAGTACCACCCAGGCCGGCAAGGATGCCGGGGAGTTTGTTGCCTATTTCTTCGGCCATCTCCACGGTTCCACGGTCGCCGGCCTTTCCATCAAGACGGCGGCCATCAAAAGTGATCGTGATTCGGCCCGTGAGCTCCGGTGCGCCGGTGCGGTAGTTGTCGCGGATCTCGTTAACGACTTCTTTGGCAAACGCCGGTGCGTCGTCTCGCCCGTGGCTATCCAAGAGGCGCTCAAGACGGAGGCCGCTATCAGGTGCGCTCTCAATCGTCACCGATGCACCGCGGATGGAATCATCCATGCTGCACTCAGAGAGCCAGGCAGCCCACTTCGCAACCCGGTTCTCCACTTCATCATGATCTACCAGTGATTCACCATCAGGGTGAGCCTCGATCACCACACTGTAGTGATGCACCCCGCGGCCACTCACCCGAATTAACCCGAAGGGACGACCGTACGAGTCTTGCTGCTCTGTCAGCTCTGAGCGGGCCATCAAACCCGGCAGCCGGAACGCACCATCAGGGGTTCCCGCGCCGGTAGGGCCGGCAATGTAGAGGTGTTGTTTCTTCTTTTCTTTCATGAACTGGCCCAGACGCAACTGCAACCTCCCATATAGATTTCGGCCTTGACGGCCCGGGATCAAACCAACAGCCGCAACCGATCCCCCAACCAGGAACAACAGGCCGGCCTCAAGCAATTTCTGTTGCGCGATCAAAATGATCATGAGCAGAATCAATATCAGCGCGATGATCGTCGGACCGGCTTTCAGGCCGAAAAGGCCGGAATGACGCAGAACCGTCAGATTCCCATACGTGTTTGGGGCGACCTTCGCCTCTACCTGGCTCACTTCGACCCCTCCTCGTCAGGATCGACCATGTTCTCAATCTGGGCTGCACCCTCCGCCACACCCGAACCGGGATTCAGGCCTTGAATGGACTGGCGAATCGCCGCAGCCTTACCAACACCGTTAGCAACCGACCGGGCACCAGACGCCGCCGACGAGCCACCGCTTTGGCCGACAGAGCCTGAGGTGGAGCCCGCACCAGATGCAGCAGTTCCAGAACCACGAGACGAACCAGCACCCGAGGCCGTAGTGGCCCCATTTCCAGCCGAACCAGAAGACCCACCAGACTGTGCACCAGTAGCGTCAGTCGCCGCTAAGCCGCCAGAGCCAGATGCTCCCCCAGCCGTGCCGCCGCCCGCAGGGGAACCACCCGCTACGGAACTCTCATTCGAAGAGGTACTTCCACCCAATGCGTTACTAGACTCAGAAGCCGGAGCCGGAGCACCATCAGCCGCATGAGCATTCTCGCCGCCCTGGGACGAACCGCCAGCAGTGCCGCTGCCGCCCGTGCCGGACGGACCGGCTCCGCCACCCGAACCACCAGTGGAACTAGCGCCGCCAGCAGTACTTCCACCACCGGCTGCGCTACCAGCTGAGGAAACAGCGCTACCAGCGGCCGCCGCTCCTCGAGCTGCACCACCCGCGGCGACAGCACCAGCCATCGCAGGAGCCAACACCGCCGCGCCAGCAGCAACGCTCACACCAGCACCAATACCAGCGCCCAGCGCTGCGCCACCACTAAATGCGCCAGCACCAACACCAGCAGCAGGAACAACGAATTTCACCAACGCTGGCAACGCAAGCCCAGCCAAGGTGATGATCAGCAAACCCATCAAGGACGTGGACATAGACGCCAATCCCTCATCAGCACTGGCCTTATCGACGCCCTCACCAATAAGACGGAAACCCAAAGCGTAAATACCCGCAGCCACAGGCTTATAAAGCACCAGCGCCAAGAGCCAACCATTAGCTTTCCGCCACGCCTGCTTGCCCGACTCCGTCGTGGACGCTGCAGCAACAACTGGCAGGAACGCCATCAACACAAGGAACATCAGATTCCTGAACAACAAGAAGACAATGTTCACCAGAGCTGAGATGAACATCAGCAAATAAATAATGAACATCGCGCCAAGATTCGTGGCCAACGTGGCACCACCAGCAAGGAGCTTTCCGAAATCCGGCTCACCTTGCCCGGAGCGTTCGAGAAGCCACAACGCTGTTGAATCCCCGGCCTTTAAAAGCAGCGGGATCGCCACCATGTAAGCACCCGTGGCCAAGAGCATGTTCAACACCTGCGTGCCCAAACTAATCGCACTGGAGCGCACGTCCTGGCTCAGAATGAGTCGGATCATCCCGATCAGGAAACCGATCACCCCAAAAATGAAAACGAAATACTGCAGGTCACCACGAAGAAGAGAAAGAGCATCCGAACCGACATCAGGATTCGGAGTGTTAATCCACATGCCCTGAATGATCTTCATCTGATTCAAAGAACCGTTGTACAAGCCCTCAATAAACGGGGCCATCGCACTCTGACCAAGATCACCAAGCAGATTGCCCAGACCCTCTTTCAATGCGCAGCCGGCATCCAAGCGGCCACATGCTTCACCTGTCGTCATTTCTAGCGCCACCTTGTAAACACTGTGCGATCTATGGTTTTAGAAATTTCCGGTGGGCCCGCCACCAAATCAAGACGCCAATCATTTGCTGAGTCATCCCAAGTTAGGTTGACGCGAATAGTGGCTTCGTTTTGATCTACGGTGGCGTAATACTCGATGACCGCGGCATCATCAGTTGACATGATGATCCTGTAGCCCTCAATGGTTGACCATTTTTCGGGCTTTTTAGCAGCAACTTCTTCGGCAAAGTATTTATCCCGGACGGCAGAATCGGCGGCAGCTTCCTTTTGCAGCCCAGGGGTGAAGCTAAAACCTAAACCGAGTCCGGCCATTAGGGCTCCGCTGGGTGTGCGGGAATAGCAGTGCCAGAAATTTCCATCATGAATCGCGGGACCAAATTCCTCGGACGTTGGAAGAACCATCCCTACTGGATGCCGGAGCCACTGGGTAGCCGGCGCTTTGATGGGAAACGACTTATCTGTACTAAGTGAAGGACAGCCGCCCGCCAAGACATTCGGCGGCGCGGCCTGACCTATTTGTGGCGGACTGGGAGATGCTGCCGTTCCATTGCTCTTGTTTTGCGAGGGAGGACTAAGAAACAACACCGCGACGATGGCCACGATGATTAGTGCCAGCGCACCGCCGGCGATCTTCCAGCTCGACCCTAACGGATCTTTCTCTTCGGACACGACTACCCCCTTCGTAACCAGTCCCTTAAATAAAGACCTGAATGATCGTTCCCGCAGCGGCTACAAGCACGCAGGCAATGATCGACACTGCAAGGCCTTTCACGCCCTGGATCTCTCGGCCCTGAAACGAAGCGATCGCCAAGTAGCCGGCTGACGCCAAGAACCCGATAACGCCAATCACGATGGCAGCCCAGGCAACCCAGTTCACGAGGATGCTCACCGGTTCCATGCCTGGAGGCTGAACAGGCGTTGGATTTGGAATGACGCCCGGAAGCGCCATGAGGGTGTTAATGGTTTCGAGAATCATGTCTTCCTCCGTTGTTATGCATTCTTAAAAGCGTTGACAATCCGCCGAATACGAAGCGGAATCTGCTGGGGATCTGGTGGACCAAACCGCCAGTTCTCAACCCATGGCACATGGGCGCCAAGGGGAGTCTTCTTCAAGAGCCGCTTCACGGCCTTTTTCTGAGAATCGACAAGCCGCGGAGCATCATCAACCAGAATCAAGCCCAACAGACGCGACTCATTTAGTTGTCCTGAACCCCAAAGCTGCGTGAAATCATCCGCGACGCTAAGCCCTCGATAATGAGTCCGCGCAACTGCGATGACCCGAGCTTCATTGCCAGCGTCGGAGACAGGCCATCCCTGGCCGGTGTCAATGGCATGGTCTCCAAAAATCGTCGCGAGAGTAGTGGCTCCCGCGCCACCATGAAGCCCGAAGAGCGCTATCCGATCGGAGCCGGAAATAGAGGAACGAGGCCAGTAGATGCTCTCCGGAACTCTTGCGTTGACGACCTTAGGCGATTCTGGACCACGCTCAAGCACATCGACGTACGAAAACTCATGATTGATGTCGCAAAGTTCGTTAAGTCGGCTAACTTCGTTATGTCCACTAACGTCGTTATGCACGTTATGCACGTTATGCGCGTTATGCGCGTTATGCACGAACGGATTGACGTGGCGGCTCATTAGGACCCCCTCCTGGATGAGTTTTACAACGTTAGAAAATTAGAAACATCTATAAACGCACATAAAGCTACATAAACAAATATACACATATGCAAGCCTTTGTAAACATGGCTTGACGATGCTTTGCGTGCAACTACATACTAGGAGTTGTGAGCATGAACGATCCCGATGCAATCGAAGCATTGCTGGAAGATGCCCCCGAGGTGATGACCACTGAGGAGCTAGCGGATCTATTGAAGGTGAAACCAGCAACGGTTGCGAGATGGAGCCGGGATTTTGGGTTGAAGTCAGTTTCGATTGGATTTCGCTTGAAGCGGTTCACCAAGAAGAACGTTCGAGAGTTTCTAGCGCACAGCGATGAGCTCTCCGATAACACAACTGGAGAGGTAAGTGACGGCTGACGAGTTTGATCCTGCATCGGTCCCCCGGTTCCCGGTCTTCACTCTCGTTATCAACGAGGGTGAACACTTAGTCGAGCTCGATGGATTGGCCATCAAGCCGGCCCTTGGTGAACAGCCCAGAGACGCCGGAATCGCAGCGGTCGTGCAAAAAATCAAGGCACACCGCTTGCAGGCGGTTCGCGTTCGAGCCCGCTCGGGCATCGACGACGAATTCTGGGACCTGGTGGTGACAGATCAGGGGAACACGTACGACGTTACCCCAAACGTTAGCGATCAAACGAGTTCATTCAAACGACGGAAATATTTCGCCATCATCGCCGGTGCTGCGGCGCTAACACTTACTGCGGCAGGAACAGCCTTTATTGCTCTCAACGCAACCAAACCGGCAGAGCCTGTTGCGTGGACGACACCAGGGGTCAACGCCCAAATCCCTGTCGCACTACCTCCAGGATTCGCGACCACGGCTACATGGTCACTGCCCGTAAAGAAGGGTAGTTCCACCTCAGTGCTGGACACGGGGCACATTATTTCTACTGATCAAGCGGGAAATCTCGTCGCCAGGGACCCTCAGAATGGGCAACCAAAGTGGACCGGAAACAACGCTCCAAACAACATGACCGCGGTCGAGCAAACCACATGGGCCGGAATTCCCGCGATCACTGCCGAAAGCGAGGGAGACTTTAAAATCTGGGATCTTCGCACCCCAGCAGGTGGTGGCATTTCCACAGCCCATTCCATTCCCGTGACAAATGATCAACATGTGGAGACCGACGGTCCGACTCCGTTCATCAACCGTGGGGACTGGGTTGTTTCCGTGCCCGCGGATAATTTCAGTGTCCGCGACATCGTGATCCCCGCCGGAACCCTGCCCGTTATGGCCGGCTTGAACGGTGATGTGACGGTCATCGGCAGAAACGCGATCCACACTGTTGCAACGGATGGATCAGTGGCGAAAACTCTGTCTTTCGCCCCGCCTAAAGGCACCAGCGGGCAGCCGACACTCTCTTGGGTCCTCGACGAAAACCACGTCATCATCGGATGGGCAGGCACAAAACCAGTCCTGGCCATCGTGGAGATCACGACCGGCAAAATAACCGCCAGTGTCAGTGCGAGAAACCTGGCGCGCGAAAACACCCTGATTCTTAGCGACCCACACAGCAAAACAGCTGTGCTCGATAACTTCGTGATCACCTACGGGAAATCCCCAGCGATCAAAACGCTGGAGAGTTTCACGGCCACTTCGATCCATAACGGCGTCGCCTACGGAGAAACCTCCGAAGGGCCGGCATCAATCAACCTCCAGACCCTTAAAGCACCAACCCGCTGGGTCACCTACACTGCTGATGATCCAGCACCAGATCTGGTCACCGATGATGCGGCCTACATTGTCGCGCCCATGCTCGATCAGACCGTGCTCTACCGGGCGGAACGGACCAAGTGAGCATGGAATCCAACACGCTCACCAAAACCGCTATCGGGTCCTTCGCTGCCCTAGTGCTCCTGGTGCTGACGCCGATCCTCGTCCTCACCTCCGGTACGGACGCGAACGGGCAACCCCTCAACGGATGCTCCCCCGCCAGCCAAGCCCGCCCCGGCATTCCAGAGCAATACCGGAACGCCATTACCGCAGCAGCCCAAACCTCTGGACTGCCAGCAGAGCTACTCGCAGCTCAAATCAAAGCAGAATCCAACTGGAACCCAACCGCGACCAGCCCCGTCGGTGCACGCGGCCTAGCCCAATTCATGCCCGATACCTGGGCTCAATACGGCAACGGCAAAGACATCCTCGACGGCAACGCTGCCATCGACGCCCAAGGCCGCTACATGAAAGACCTCCTTGAGGCTGTTTCCTCCATCGCGACCAGCGACAAAGAACGCATCGACCTCGCACTAGCTGCTTATAACGCCGGCATCGGTAACGTCCAACAAGCCGGCGGAATTCCACCGTTCCCCGAAACCGTCGCGTACGTCAAGCGCATCAACGCCAGCGCTCAACTCGACTACTCCGCGAACTGCACGCCACTGGGTGGCTCGACCATCGGAGAACTTGGCTCAGGACAATGGACCCACCCACTGCCCGGAAGCCAGCTAACAAGCACGTTCGGGTTCCGTGGCTGCATCGGAGGGCTCTCCTGCCTCGGTGACATCGCCAACCACCGTGGCATCGACTTCTCCACCGGAGGCGGCGGCACCGTCGTCGCCCCAGCAGACATGCGCATCACCGTTGCCGAAGCAGGTCAAGGATGGAAGACCGGATACGGCACCTACATCATCGCCCGAGAAACCGAGCAACCGGGACTGATCTTCGAGTTCCACCACTGCGTGCACGGCTCCCTCAAAGTCGCCCCCGGTGACACCGTCGCCGTGGGAACACCCCTCTGCGTGGAAGGAAACACCGGTAACTCGGCCGGCGCGCACCTGCACTTCCAAATCGGTGACCCCAAATCCAGCGACACCGAACCAACCCGCCTCAACGCGGTCGACCCACTACCGATCCTTCGCCAGAAAGGAGTCCTCCAGTAATGCGTCGCACCCTCATCATCAGCGTGCTCGGCCTCGCGATCATCGCACTACTCGTCTTCGCCGGCATCAAAATAGTTGCCCCACAACCAGCCAGTGAAACCACCACACTGCCCAGCATCAGCACCGCCAGCACTCCCACACCCGCAGCCACCAGTGAAGCAGCCCAAGAAACAGCCCCGTCGAGCAAAGACAAAGCAGCCCTACACGCTGCAACAGTGATGAGTACCTGGACCCCGGCCAAGGACTTCAACCGCACCGCATCAGAGCTACGAGCCCGAGACCTCATGACCCCATCCCGGGCCAAAAAAGTCCTCGCCCCTGTGCGACCTGCCACCGGTGAACAATGGCTCACCGCCGCAGCCGCTAACGCCACGTCCGTGCCCACAGCCACGCTGAACCGAGCAACCGAGAAAGACATCATCTCGGTCACCGTGACCTGGGTATGGAAAACCCACGCCGGAAAAATTCTCGATCTACCCGCCGAGCAACGTACCTACTACTTTCAACTCACCGACAACAATCCACACAAGATTTCGGACTACAGCTATGAATAGCCAAGTCAGCGTTAAAAACCACGGAACCTTAGACAATCGGTTAAAGGTTCCGACACGCCCCACGAACTCCCCCTATACCCTTTTGTATTTAGATACATTCACGGTATGACAACGGCACAGAAACTCCCGCGAGGCACTCGTAGAGATTCCATGTCCATGGGATTACTGGTCGAGCGCTCAAACAAAGAGAAATTTGCTGAGATCGCTCGTAACTGTGGCATGACCGCGAGTGGCTTCTTCGACTACCTCGTCGAGCACATGCCGCTCGACGACAACGGCCGTCCCGTCTTCATCGACTTGGACGAAGATGGGAGGCTCCCCCTGGACGCCGCTTAACGAGTAAGGCCCCACATTTCAGTGGGGCCCGAAGCTCAATATAGTCCCTGATCTGCCGAAAAGTTTGGCGACTGCAAGCAGATCAGTTTATAGATACCGACCTTACGGCCGGTCCCTTCACATACCTCGAAAGGAGGTCTGTGCTTTTGAGTATACCCAAAAGCGCTGTAGATGGAACACCCACATTCGGTGTGGCGTGGCAACTTACCCAGCACATCAGCCCACGCGATCGCGTTCGCGTGGCTTCCACGGACCATAACGGGGCCGTCCTTAACGAGTACGCGAACACTTATCTGTGCGCTGCAGAACCCCCCACTTCCTCGTGGGCTGTGAACCTCGCAGACGAGGACGGACGCTTCCGCCTGATCGCTTTCGACTTCGACGCTGGCCAAGAACCCGCACGCGCCGCACACGACGCTGACGGACTCTCAGAACGCCTCGAACACCTAGGGATTGAACACGTCGTCTGCGCCTCCGGTCCTACTGGCGGCCGCCACATCTGGATCAGCCTCGCCGAACCAGCCACACCAGAACTCGTCAAAGCCCTTTCCATCGCCGTCAAACGCGCCTACCCCAGCCTTGACCGCACACCACTGACCAACCCAGCAACAGGCTGCTGCCGCCCACCCGGAGCACCCCACCGTAACGGTGGAGCCTCCACTGTGATCCGCGGCCACGAATGGGACCTCGCCTCCCCCTGGGTCACCGTCTCTCAACTCGTTCAGCTCACTGAAGAGCTCCACCGTGAATTCCCAGCCCCTGGAAGCACCCAAATCCGCCCAGAAGCCGGACCACTACCCATTGACCCACAAGGACACCTCTACCTTCCAGGACCACGCCGCGCACTACCCGCAGGCAGCCAAGAAGCCCTCACCACCCCGATCGACACCACACAAGACGCCTCCACCATCCTGTGGAAAGTCCTCATCGGTGCCGTCGCCTCCCGCTGGCACTACAACGACCTCCTTCCCCACCTGACCTCAGCACGCGGGCTAGAACACGCACGCACCCTCCGCGGCCGCACCAACACCAGCGCCCGCCGGCCACGCCCCACCCGAGGCCCACAAGCACCAGAAAACATCCTCGCCGCCGAATGGCGCCGCGCCATTACCCATGTGGCCACCACACCACGGCAAACAGGCGAAGACCCCACCTTCGACCCCCGGGCCTACCAAATCGCACTCCACGTCGAAGCCATCCAAGATCGTGCTACCGCCAGCTCAGGACGATGGAACACCGGCGGAGGCCCCGCAGACCGCCGCGTCCTCGACGCACTCTGCATCCTCGCGCTCCAAGCCGTCCAGCCAGCGATCGAAGCCGACATCCGACGCCTAGCACTCATGGCCGGCATCGGCCGAGAAACAGCCCGCACCAGCCTGATCCGCCTCCAGAACGACGGCTGGATCACCCGCACGGCCGAAGCCGAGGGACCCCACGGCGCCCACTGGACCATCGACCCCCACCATGTAATCCACAAGGATCCAGTACAGACCCGGTCACAAGCGGACACACGCCCCGAAGGGGCTGGGGCCGCCCACCGTAGTTACCTCCTGACTGAGCTCACCCACCGTCTCTACGCCAGTGCGCACGATGCCTTCACCGGTAACGGCGCACTCAGCTTCCACCTCGGCAACATCTACGGGAACCTCACAACAGAAAAGACCCTCCCCCAGCTCACACAGCTCACCGGACAAACCCTGGCTGAAACCCTGCAAGACCTCCGCGAACTGCACTCCTTGCAACTGATCCAACCAACCCTCTCTGGATGGCAACAAACGCCTCGCAACTACCTCGACGCCGCCGCAATCGCACGAGGGACCACAGGACGCCTCCACACACGCGCCGTCACTTACCTTGCCGAAAGAATCCTCTGGGGATGGTGGCAACAAGAACACCAATGGATGACCACGACCGGACGCAAACAACGCCGCACACACGTCAACCAAGCAGCACTCCCCCTGGGTCCTGGACTCGCTAGCTACCCGGCATACCCACGAAAGAGTCAACGCGGTGACCACCGTGCAGCACGAGCAGCCGTCAAAGCCGGCGCCCTAGAACACCTCATACCAACCGCGGCCTAAACCAGTCGACAACACAAACAGAAGTAAGCGCATCCAGTCCCTCAGACGATCTGAGCACTAACAGACTCTGTCCCTCTGTTACTCACAGAGTCTGTTAGTACGTCAGTCTGTTAGTAACAGAGGTCTTGATTTAATGCTGGCTCTTCCTGGTTATAAAACGCGTGAGCTAGGGAAATATAACTCTGTTAGTCACAAAGCCTGTCACTAACAGAGTCTGTTACTAACAAACTAACAGAGTACCGGCGTGCCTTAACCGGTAATGGCACGGCCGGCGAGAGAATGGAATCAAACGAGAGGAACAAACATGCCACAAGGACTTGAACGCGTCATCGCGGTCGTCAACGGTAAAGGCGGCGTCGGGAAAACGACCATCACCGCCAACCTCGGAGGAATGCTTGCGGCAAGCGGTTACAAGGTGCTCCTGATCGACATGGACCCCCAGGGCAACCTCGCCGAAGAACTCGGATACACCTTTAAAGAATTCAACGACGACGGAAAAGCCCTCGCGCAAACACTCGCATTCGGATCGGAACTTCAAAGAGCTTTCGGCGTCCGCGAGAACCTCGACGTCCTCATCGGCGGTTCCCAACTCGACATGGCGGCCGCGGGGCTGACCATGAAGCACGGTAAAGACCCAGACGGGGCCAAAAAGGCACTCTCGACGCCGTTGCAAGGCATCGCAGTCGAATACGACATGATCATTATTGACTGCCCACCCGGCCAAGAAACGCTCCAACAAGCAGCCCTCGCGGCAGCACGATGGGCGCTGATCCCCGTCAAAACCGACTCATCCTCACGAAAAGGCCTACGCGACGTAGCACGCCGCTTGGAAGCAGTCGTACCCATCAACCCGGACATCGATCTTCTCGGAATCGTTCTATTCGGCGTCAACAGATCCGCGAAACGCGTTTCCGAAAACGCGCGTGAAGGAATCAAAGCGGACCTAGGAGACGATGCACCGGTCTTCGAAGCTACTATCCGCCATGCCGAAGCAGCGGCCCAAGAAAGCCGAGAGCGAGGCCTGCTCGCCTTCGAACTAGAAGAAGCCGTGCTCGCGGCACCCAAATGGTACGAAGTGGTCCGCGGAACCGCGAAAAGCACCGGCCCACGCTCCAAGAGCGCCGTCGGTGTAGCCGGGGACTTCCAAGCACTCGGCGAAGAAATCATCCAGCGCATCGTTGAACACGAGAACCAAACATCCAGCACATCCGCAACGGCAGGGGAGCAGCAATGAGCGAAGACACCAAACCAGCACGTACCCTCGCAGGACTCAACCGCACAGCGTCAAAGTCCGGTGTCGGAATGCTCATGAAAAAGAACCGCACGGAATCACCCCAAGAGCCAACCGAAGCAGCCGAACAAGCATCGCCCGTGTCTCTTCACATGGTCGATGAACCCGAAAAGGCAGATCAAGTAACAGAGTCTGCAACTAACAGACTTACAGACTCTGTTACTAACAAACTAACAGAGTCTGTAAGTAACAGAGTCCCTAAGTACCTGCAATTAAAGCGACGTGAAGCCCGAATCTACGATAACCAGGCAGACGAACTCACGGCCTTGACCCGACGACTCAATGACCAGAGAAAGAAATCTGACGGCACCACGGCGGGGGAGAGAATCACCGATAACACCCTCGTTCGTTTGGCCATCGATCTTCTGCTGGAACGCAAACAGGAACTCAGCGGTGCAACCGAGGAAGAGCTCGCACGAAGCCTCGGTCTCTCTTATCGACACAAAACCACTACTGACTAGTGCACGAGTAAACGCGTACGGTGTAAGATTGATACGGTTGAAGAACACACAGCGCCCGGCTTAGCCGTACGCCATGGTGGATAGTTCGTAACCCCCAACTCGAACTATCCACCACCTTCAAAGACCGAATACGGCACACCGTGGCATTTTCCTCGCAACGAAATCAATACCTTCTGTCCTGATGGTTTGAAATTGCCCTCCAACGCCTCACCCGGCGTTCGAAGGTCGCAGACGTGACCATAGTGACAGTTTTCTACTGGGCAGTAAGTTCTAGCTTTGGGGTGTTTCCGCCCATTCAGGGTCTCCCGGCATTGGTCCCATCGGATCTCGCTTTGAAGGTGGAACTAACGGGTCCACCACAGTCAGAGAGCGCTCGATAGACTGCCGCAAATTCACTTGAGCATCCTTCTGCGAGGCGCAAAGATCAGAGATCCAACGATGCTCTCCAGAGACCATGGGCTCATGCAAACTCTCCATGAGTGCTTTGATCGTGGGGGCAGGTATATCAGCTATGAACGTCGCCACCTGAGAGACTAAAGCAGTAGGCAATAACGGCACCGAAATACTCGGACGCTCTTCACCCGATAGCTGACCAACCAAAGAGATCAAATCGGGATAAGAAATAACCTCTCCACCACCAATGTCGTAATGACCTGATTCCACCTGAGCTTCAAGCGCCCCAAGAATAGCTCTGACTACGTCAACAATGGCAATAGGTTCAACATCGTTGACCATCCATTCCGGGACAATCGTCACAGGAAGCCGAGAACCAAGTTGCCGCATCAACTCAAAACTTGTCGAACCGGAACCAATAATCATCGCAGCACGCAAGGTAATCACCCGGGCAGTGCTTTCAGAAAGAATCCGCTCAACCTGTAAACGCGATCGTAAGTGCTCTGACAACTCTTCCTCAGGCACCTGCGGAATGATGCCTGAAAGATAAACAACCCGCTTCACACCGGCACTATTTACAGCATCCCGCAGGTATCTAGCAGCATCAGCGTCCTTCTGGGAGAAATCTGAATCACCCATGCCATGGACCAGATAGACCACCGCATCCACATCCGAAGTCACCGCGGCACGTACAGAGCTCTCGTCCGACATGTCGACCTTGACACGCTCAACACGATCAGACCACCACACCTGGTCCAGGCTCAAAGGATCACGAGCCCCAGCAACCACCTCACCACCATGCTCAAGAATGGCGGCAACCACACGATTGCCTACATACCCGCTGGCACCTAAAACTAGAACACGCATCATGGACTCTCTCTCTAAGCTGTAAGCATGCAAAAAACCGCCAAAAATCCGGTCCGGTGGTTCGCTCCTGCCATTGCCACGGGCACTGTCGTGGCAGCTGCCTTCATCCTATACAGAGCATTTTCCAGTGCTTCAGCAGAGCCAGGAAGCCTCCCACTCTGGAGCATTGCCCTAGCCACAGTATGGGCAACAGGTGGCATTGCACTGCTGCGCACATCCAACCACAACCAACAAAAACCACCGCTGAATCAGCCGCAATGGGCCCTCACCATCATGCTTAGCCTCGGACTAGCCATCTCAAGCTACATTGGTGGACTAGTCCTAACCATGCTGCCTCTGACATCAACATGGATCAGCCACGCTCTCAACGTCGCCAGTTCAGTCCCTCTACACATCACTTTGCTCATAGCTCTTATCACTGGAGCGGCCGAAGAGCTCTTCTTCCGAGTCGGTTTCGCCTCGCTGTGGAGTGGTAAATCAGTGTGGATCATCCCAAACCTTCTCTACACCCTGGTCACGCTCGCAACCGGCAACCTAGCCCTGACCGCCGTCGCACCAATACTCGGCCTCGTCGCAACAACCGCACGAGAACACTCCCGAAACGTCTATGCCCCGATCATCGTTCACGCAACATGGACACTCACCATGGTTGGCATATTCCCTCTCACCGTTACCCCATAACGCACCCACCCGTTACCTTTTTAGTAGCCCCATAAATAAGTAGGATTTGGGGTGGTTGGCCTGTCGGTCCCGGCATGATTAAGTCCCCCAGTCATCAATGATCCGGGGGGTGTTGTCACCGGGATTCGATAGGCGCCAGGGGATCGCTAATGGGGACCGGACCAGCACAATGAACCGCCGTGCAGGTCAGCCGTAACGTGGATGCCGAGCCTTGCCGCCGTAGGACAAGCCAACACCGAAATGAATGACACTATTTCTGGGAGGTTTGCGTTGATCAAGAACCACGAGGACGTCGATATCTTCATCGGCGTCGATGTCGGTAAGAGCAATCACCATGCGGTCGCGATCGACCGTACGGGCAAGAAAATCCTCGACCGTGCACTGCCCCAAGACGAGGCCAAACTCCGTGCCATCATCAAGGCCGTGGCCGGCAAAGGCACCGTGTTGTTGGTCGTTGATCAGCCCTCGACCATCGGCGCCCTGCCCGTTGCTGTGGCCCAGGCCGAGGGAATACTGGTCGGCTACATTCCCGGGCTGGCGATGCGCCGCATCGCGGATTTACATCCCGGAGAAGCCAAGACAGATGCTCGAGACGCTGCCATCATTGCTGAAGCCGCCCGAAGCCTGCCACACACCCTGCGTTCCATCGTCGTCGCCGATGAGCAAGCCGCCGAACTATCGATGCTCTGCGGTTTCGATGACGATCTAGCGAAGCAGGCAACGGCAACCTCGAACCGGATTCGGGGGTTGTTGACCCAGATCCACCCGGCACTGGAGCGGGTGGTGGGAAAGCACCTCGATCACCCCGCCATGGCCGAATTGCTGATCAAATATCCGTCTCCGGATAAGCTCCGCAAGGCCGGCCAGAACCGAGTCACGGCCTTGCTTTTGAAGTATGCGCCGCGGGCTGGGAAACGCTGGGCTACCGAGATCTTCACCGCCCTAGATGAGCAGACCGTGGTAGTCGCTGGAACTGGTGCCGCGAGCATCGTATTGCCGCAGCTCGCTGCCATGCTCAAGCAGCTACGCACGGCCCGTGACGAGCTCCTCGTTCAGGTTGAAACCCTCGTGGAGGATCACCCTCTTCATGCCGTCCTGACCTCTATGCCGGCGGTCGGGGTCAGGACGGAAGCCCGCATCATCACCGAAGTTGCGGGTAAGGAATTCCAGACCTCCGGCCACCTCGCCTCCTACGCTGGGCTGGCCCCGGTGACGTGGCGCTCCGGAACCTCGATCCGAGGCGATCACCCCTCCAAGAAAGGGAACAAGTCCCTCAAGCGGGCTTTCTTTCTCTCCGCGTTCGCGGCTCTGAAAGACCCTCTCTCACGGGCCTACTACGACCGGAAACGCGCCGAAGGCAAACGACACAATCAAGCCCTCATCGCCCTAGCGCGCAGGCGTTGCGACGTTCTCTTCGCGATGCTCCGGGACGGCACCTTCTACGAAGCCCCAACCCCGAAAACCGCCTGACCGTTCCGAGCTGTCAGCTGGCGGACACGCACCGCCAGCCACCTACCTCTGCCCAAAAACAGTGGCCCAAAAAACTTTGAAGAAAATCCCTCCAAAGCCTTGACGAAAAACATAGGGACACCCCCCCGTCAAACCATCACAAAGTCAGCCCCCACATAAAATACTTTGTGCACCAACCAATATGGGTGCGGCCCTATTTTGAGGTCAACCACTTTCTAACGGAGAACCCGATGAGCACATTGAGATCGCTGGCACGTGTAACCCTGGGCGTCGCGCTTCTACGCGCTGGCATCGGACACCTGACTACAGAACGTCAAGAATTCCAAGCCCAGGTTCCTTCATGGGTTCCAGGGTCCAAAGACACCGTGGTCCTTGCATCAGGTGTTGCAGAAATCGCTCAAGGCGCAGCGCTCATAGTGCTGCCAAAACACCAGCAGGTGGTTGGCAACGTCGTAGCATCCTTCTTCGCGGCCGTATTTCCAGGAAACATTCACCAATATCGAGAGCGCATCAATGCTTTCGGTTTAGACACCGACCGCAAACGGGCAACACGCCTATTTTTTCAGCCTGTGCTCATATGGTGGGCATTAGCTTCAACCCGTAAGTCTTAGAGCCGACTCAATAAACGACTCGGCGAGCAAGAGAACCGCGCAAAACACACCGGGTGACAAAGAAAACACCAGTCACCTTTCCCCAACCACGCTCCACTTAGATAGCCTTCTATGCTTCGCGCTTTCCGCGGCATCTCGCCAACTCAGCGGTGCAACCGGGATGGGCTCGAAAATCTCGGAACCACCTACCCCAGTTCCTCGTCTTCGTCGCACTCCATGGTGAGTGAACCGTCCCGGGACGGTTCAGGTCGACGTTTACGAGGCAACTCTTTTCGGGCCAAAGTGGGAAGACAAGTCATCTAACAATAGTTTCTTTCAACTTTTCAACCGACAGCCAAGGGCTCACGCGGTGGACCATGCGATGACAGTTCGCGCACAAAAGAGCAAGATCGTCAAGAGTGGTTTCAACAACACCAGTGATATGCAAAGGCGATCTGTGATGCACCTCGATATAACCTTGCCCGCGGGCCCCGTAACTCTTCCCGTAATCGAAACCGCAAACTTCACAATCAATTGGCAATCCAGCAAGGACAACCGAATCAATCTTGGCTCGACGTAGCCGAGGATCCCGCTCTCGTTTCACGGTAAGTATCGACTTCGCGTCCCCCTCAATGCCGGCAGCAACAAGCTCATCGTCCAAATGCAAATCGAATCCATCAGAAACTACGCCAAGGATTTGATCTTGGATCGAAGACGCGAGTGTCGACATTAGTTCAGGGTATGCAATGAACTCTTGGACAATGTCCTGTTCGGCCTTTGTCACTCGCAGCCCAACCCCTAGGTATGAAGGATGGTTGGCAATGAGGTTATTGACTTTCATTCCAACTGAACCGGGCGACCGGAAAGAGCCAGTGCGTCGTTCCATCGGATGAAAAGACGCACTTTGAAGAAGAGTAGAAAGCTCCCGCACCCCAGGGGTTGTTTCACGCACACCTTTCCAATTGTTTCTGTGTGCGAGGCCAGCAGCGAGGATCATTTCCTCACGAGTCCAGACAGGGTTTCGCATCTTGTCCTGTTGTGTCTCCGTTGCGAGTGGGTTACCTAACTGACCACTTTAGTTCTTTGATTCTTGCAGAGACTGCAGGAATCAAACCCTATTGCCGATTTGCAGGCTATCTGACATCGGAATCTCGAACGGGCTAGGGACGCCCTTATGAGACGATCACCCTCCGAGGATACCGAGGCTCGTTGCGGCAGCAGTCATGAATGTAGAAACAAGCGCAGCAGGAATTTGCTCTGTAAACGATCTGAGCATTCGTATCGCTAGATTTGCCTTACCCTGATCCACGCAATCTTGAGCAAAGTCAAGAACTTGGTGCTGCTCAGAGAGTAGTTGATCGTCCAGCTCTACCTGATTGAGTCGCTGCCTAAAATCAGAAACCGTCTGCCGAAGCAATTCAATTTCATCACCCCCTGATCCGGCGGTATATGTCATGGTGTTATTGCGACCAAGCTGCACGGCGCCGTTTTGGTTTCCATTAATTGTGGAGCTATAACTGTCTCCGTAGTTTGTGTTGCTAACGAAAGAGGAGGAAGTAGCCCTGCTATGGTCGGCCGGATCTTTCCCAGAACCCAGCGCTGATTTTCCCTGAATCGTTATTTCGGGGTTCATCAGCGTTCCATCAGCTCTCCGAACTGTACCCCTTAGAAGTCCTTCGTTTTCGAGGAACTCGACAATCTCGTTGAACTCAGACTCGTCAATCTGTTGGCCGGTTGCAGGGACTTGTGTGGGGAGGCTTTGATGAAGGCTACTTAGCGACCCCTCGTCCCGGAGAGTCGATAGGATCCAGACAAGAGGTGCTGCGCTGAGATATTTTTGTGACAACGATGAAGCTTGCAGACGGGAATCATCTTTAAGTACAAGAGACGAGTCTTGACTCATGGAGTCCTCAGCCCAAATCAAATCTCCATCAATGAGTTCTGTACGCACTGATGCCAGATGGCTTCTGTCGCAAATATCCTCAGGCACACCCTGAGAAGTGTCGCTATTCGATGAGACAAGCCAATGTATGACTTTCAATGCCGCCATGCTGTATTCCAAGATAAACCCCCTGTTTGCGTGTAGAACCAAGATAGGTTGCGTTGCAGACAAATAGAAAAGGATGACCACTTTGGGTTCTTTTAGACCCACATATGCGAGGTTATTCTGATATTGACGGATTATGGTTCTCCGAAGGGACGCAATGCATTACAGGCTTTCTCATCAGGCGCCGGGTCCCGAAGAGGATGGGACTACAACTAGTCTCGATCGAATCGTCAACAACAATGAAGTCTTTCCAGCCGACGTGTTTAAACGACCTCAAAACTACGGTTTACAGAATGAGGACACACTAAAAACTGCCCGTGAGACCCAAGGTAACCCGGATGCAATGGTTCGTATTTGGCGGGCTGTCCCTGAAGGAGTAACCACGATTAACCCAGGGGACTGGGTAGCGCTGTCTAAAGAATATGCAACAGCTGAGTCCTACGCAGAAGGCGGACATGTCATCTACGCTGCGGCGCGTGCGGGGGATCTCTGGTCAGAAGGCCTACTCGAAGAATGGGGATACCAAGGAACAATCCCGCTCGAGGCATCCTCAGAAAGCCAAGGCCGGCACAAAGTTCTAGAAAGCTTCCCCACGGCAACGTCAGAACGATCGCCGGTCAGCGGGAACCAATCTGCAATAACTAGGACAAACACAGTCCAGGCCAAGACACCGGAACTTGGCTACTAAGTCTGCATCTTAAGAAGCCCGGAAACCTACACCTTCCCGAAGCGTCCGTCAGTGCTTGCTACGGGCACGGTAAGCACTGACTTCGGTGCGTTTGGTGGTCTTTAGTTTTGAGGTTCATCTTGTTGTCGAAGTTTTTCGTAGACAGGACCGATAAGCGCTTTGAGGAGGGCGCTCATTTTTGTTTTGTCGCCGAGTGCTTGCAGGCTCAGGTTGTAGTGGCTGTCCATGGCGTTGGAGACGGCGTCCGTGAGGGCCCTGGCTAGATCTGGGCTACTTCCGAAGTGGTTGCGAGAGTTGTTACGTGCTTGTTTCTGTAGTGTCTCGTTTTTGACGAGTTCCCTGCGAACTCCTTCGACGAAGTGGGCGACAGCGTCCATGTCTTCGCCTTCGAAAGGCAGGTTGGCCTGCCGGATGATTTCTTCCCACGTTGCCATCTCAGGATCTTTGGTCTGTCCCGTACCGACGTGTGTTGATGGATTCATTGGGGCGTCTTCCCCGGTGAGCGTGAGTTGCGCTTTGCCTTTGTCTTTGAGGGCGTATTTCGCGAGCACGACGTCTGAAAGGTCTAGTGCGATTCTGGCGTCGTTGACCCGGAGTACGGGCAGGAGGTGCTTGTAGTAGATGGAGCGTTTTTCGAGGTCGGTGTCGGCGAAGTCGAAGATTTGGGACAGGAAGTCGTAGGCGCGCACGAAGGATCCGAGGTCTTTGCGGAAGAGGTCCAGTTCGTCTTGGGTGGTTTTGTCTTCGGCTGCGACGGCAGCGTTGTATCGGGTGTTGAAGCGTGATTTAGCCGGTGACACCCAACTGGAGAGGGCATTGTTGCCTTCTTCAAGTACGTAGGCTTTGACGAGTCCGTCTACTTCGGATTCAAGATAGATCTGGGCTGCGTCGAGTTTGGCTTGGAGGTCGTGGACTACGTTAGGGTCCGAAACACTCTCCAAGGTGGCGTCACGGAAGTAAGGCTGGAAGGCAGCTAGGATCTCTTGTGGGTCGTTCACGAAGTCCAGGACGAAGGTTTTGTCTTTGCCGACGGCTTTGCGGTTGAGGCGGGACAGGGTTTGCACGGCGGAAACGCCGGAGAGTTTCTTGTCCACGTACATGGCCACGAGCAAGGGCTGATCGAAGCCGGTCTGGTACTTATTGGCCACCAGCATGATTTTGTATTCGTCGGTGGAAAAGGCTTCTGGCAGGGTGCGGCCTTTGAGGCCGGGGTTCATGTTGATCTCGGTGAACGGTTCGGGACCGGAGTCCGCGTCGTTAACTTCACCGGAGAACGCGACCATGGTGGCGAGGTCGGTGTAGCCGGCTTCTTGGATGTATTTATCGATGGCGAGTTTGTATCGTACGGCTTCTTTGCGGGATCCGGTGACGACCATGGCTTTAGCTTTGCCGTTCAGGCGCCAGGCGATGTTTTCGCGGAAGTGTTCCACGATGACGTGGACTTTCTGGCTGATGTTGTGCGGGTGCAGTTTCACCCAACCCATGAGCGCTTTCAGAGCCGTGGACTTTTCAACCTGCGTATCGTCTGAGTCGTAGTCCTGGCCGTTATGGGTGAGCTGGAAGGCGACCTTGTAGCTGGTGTAGTTTTGCAGCACGTCGAGGATGAAGTTTTCCTCGATGGCTTGCTGCATGGAGTACAGGTGGAATGGTTGCGGCAACCCGTCAGGGCCCTTCCGGCCAAACAACTCTAGTGTTTTGGCTTTGGGTGTGGCGGTGAACGCGAAGTAGCTAATGTTCTTCGCGTCAGCCCGTTCGGTCATCTCTGCTGCGAGGTAGGCTTCGACATCGAACTCGCCACCGTCATTGACGTCCGCGATTTCTTCGGCGGAGAGGACTTTCTTGAGCTGGTTCGCAGTCGATCCGGTCTGTGATGAGTGCGCTTCGTCCGCGATGATCGCGAAGTTCCGGCCCTTCAACGCATGGGACTCGGCAATAGCCTTCAACGCGAAAGGGAAGGTCTGGATCGTCACGATGATGATCGGGGTCCGCGCCGCTAGTGCGGTGGTCAGTTCCGCGGATTTGGATCCGGCGTTGCCTCGGATAGGGACAACGACACCGGACTTGTGCTCGATCTGATAGATCGCATCCTGCAGCTGGGCATCCAACACGGTCCGGTCTGTCACCACGATCACGGAATCAAAAATCTTCTCATTCTCGGCATCGTGGAGGGAGGAGAGTTGGTGTGCGGTCCAGGCAATGGAATTAGTTTTACCGGAGCCAGCGGAGTGCTGAATCAGGTACCGGTGACCGGGCCCCTCAACGCGGGCAGTCTGAATGAGTTGGTTGACCACGTCCCACTGGTGATACCGCGGAAACAGGAGCGACTTGCGCACTTCGCGCTCCCCAGTCACAGGGTTGGTTTTGTCGCTGACCTGTAAGTGCAGGAATTTGCCGATGATGTTTAACCAAGAATCTGGCTGTAATACCCGCTCCCAGAGATAACTGGTAGCCGAGCCGTGGGGGTTTACCGGGTTGCCGGCATGGCCGTCATTACCGAGATTGAAGGGCAGGAAGGAGGTGTCTTTGCCCTTGAGTTCGGTGGTCATTTTGATTTCGTCGTTACTGACTGCGAAATGCACCAACGCGCGACGCCCGAAAGACAGCAGCGGCTCGTCCTTGTTCCTACTATTACGGGGGTTCCGGTCATGACGATACTGCTCGAGGGCGTCGTTAATGTTCTGGGTGAAATCAGTCTTCAGCTCGATCGTTGCTACCGGCAGACCGTTTACGAACAGGACCAGGTCGATGCTCTTCTTGGTATCGACCGTGGAATAGTGCACCTGACGGAGCACCCGCAACCGCACCTTGTTATATCGCTCAAGCGTCTCCGGGTTGAGCCCCGTGGCGGGTTTGAACTGGCACATCTCAAACTTCGCGCCCACATCCTTAAACCCCGTGCGCAACACTGACAGCATGCCGGATTCCTTGGTTGCCGGCTTATCCAACACCTTGCACAACCGATCAAGCAGACGCCCTTTAGCGAGCTCAAGCTCAACCGGTGAATCCGTGGGCTTGAGAACCTTAGCCAGCTCCTCCGGCTGTGTGTCAGCTAGCCACGCGAAGATGTCCTCTGGCACCAGTGCACGACTCGCATCGTACAGATCGCTGGCCTTGCGCTCCGGCTCGTAAATCCAACCCTGCGCTGCCAAGGCCTGGCAGATCTCGTCCTCGAAGATCACTTCATTGTGCTGTGCCATACGGTTCCTCCCCTAGAAACTGTCGAAAAAGTCCTGATCCAACTTTTTCACGACCACCGTGCGGTCGACCTGTACACCGACGCCATACTCAAACATGAGCGACGCTAACCGCTGCCCATCAATGAGAATCAACGTGTAGTGCGCAGTATCGCGGGCGACAGCTCGGGCACCCGACGTAAACGTCGAGGTAGTGATGAAAATACCCTTCGTGGCACGAAACTGACCCAACGCACCACTGAACGCTTGAACCTCCGGTGAACCAACATTGTTGCCCTCCGCATAGCGTTTAGCCTGCAGATAAACCCGATCAAACCCGAGCGCGTCTTGCCAAACAATTCCGTCGATTCCCTTGTCGCCGGAGCGCTGTGTTGGCTTCAGGTTGTCTTCACGATCTGTACCGTAGCCGAGGGCCTTCACCACGAATGGTACGAGTCGCTCGAAGGCGATGTCTGAGAGCTCATGCAGATTGCGGTAAATCTCGTCGATGACGACCCGGTTGAGTTGATCCGCGGACTGCTCAAGAGCCTCAGAAGGATCCGCGTCAGCAACAGCACCAGGGAGAGCAGCAGCCGGGACTACGCCAGGCAAAGCCGGCTTTTTGGGTGCCTTCGATGAGTTCTGGTATTCACGATAAGACTCGTACTCCAACAACGTCTGATACGTAATCTCCGAAGTCGAAGAAACTCGGCGAAGACCCTCATCACTGATCTTGTACTGCCCACGCGCCTCACGAACAAGCAGACCAGCCTTCATGGAATCGAAAACAGCCCAATTAATCCGGTTAGCCCAACGCGCCTCACCAGAAGACATAATCTCAGCCATATCCTCATCCGTCAGCTGTGTACGCTCAGCAACAACCGCCCTGATCTCCGCATTCCGACGAACAAGACCATCAGACATCACCCGCAGAACCGGATCAACAAACCCATGCCACTGAGGCAAAGCCATACCTAGGCAACTCCTTCTCGAACGTCAATCTTGCCGGTCACGGCTGCTGATATGAGAGCGGAGCGGCGTTCCCGTAGTAGCTGAATTGCCGAGGATGCCGCGACTGTCAGTCTGTCAAGAGTGCGGGTCTGACGCTCTACGTAATCAGCAATTTTTTGTTGCTCGTCAAAGCTTGGAAACGGTACGGGTAAGCCGCCGATGGCATCAGCTGATATGCCGGGCTGTGCGGCTGTCATAGAGTATTGACCTAGGTTCATCCATTTGAGTACGTGGAACAGCCAATGCACGGAAATTTGGATTCGCGGCGTAGGCACGATCGCATGTTCCGACGCCCAAAATTGGCCACGGGCCAAATTAACGTTCCCACAGAGCGCTCCCTGTCTGCCAATCAGGGCGTACTCGCCCTCGTGCGTATAGGCGCTGGTGTAGCCGCGGAGACCGTTACCACCGTACACAGGGTAGTCTCCTATCGACTCAATGTCCTCTGCTGTTATTGACTCGCCGCTCCTCATTGCAACGATGTGTTTCAGCCGTTTGGTCTCCCAAATCGACGGAATGTCGCCAAGCCACGGGATGCCGGAGGGTTTGGTGGGGGCGTTGGGGTCGAGGCCTTTGGTGACTGCGTGGGTGATGATGGCTTGGCGCTTCTCGGCCAGGAGCTCAATGAGCCGCTCCTGCTTACCGATCAACTCGTCAATCTGGGCGGTCTCGCGGTCGAGAAAAGCGGCAATCTTCTGCTGAGTGTCCAATGGTGGCATGGGAACCGGTAAGTTTTTGATTGAGTCCCAACCAATCGCTCGCCGATGCTCGAGGATTCCATTGCCAAACGATTGGGCTAACCGTTGGAACTGTGGTATTTCAAATATGCGTCTCACAAAGTTCTGATCACCAACGTCAGATTTGGTCCGCAAAACGAGGTAGACGGGACTGCAAATTCCTTCGTATCGGGAGATACCGTAGGAGCCGATTCCATAGTTCATGCTGTTAATCACTAGATCACCGATTTTTACGATCTTACATTTACTAAGATCTTCGGGTTTCTTGTTTCCAACATCACCCTTGTCTGCATAAAGAATGACCCCGATATTGGCCATCAAGGAAAGATAGTTTTCGTTCTTCCCTCCGAAATTGCGAATATTGATGTCTTCCACTAGCGCACGAACCGTGGTCACGCTCCAGCTGGTGGGGAGAGGCCCCAGCCATTCAGTATTTGGTGAAGCAATAATGGTCATTTCTCGACCTCGGATAGCAGTTCCGTGATTTCGGAAATGAGCTTGTTGAGGTCTGCGTCGATTTCCTCTAGTGCTCTGGGTGCGACGTATGTGTAGAAGTGTCGGGTGAAGGGGATTTCGTAGCCGGTTTTGGTTTTGGTTTCGTCAATCCAGGCGTCGGGGACGTGGGGGAGGACTTCGCGGGCGAAGTACTCTTGGATGTTTTCGCCGAGCGGCACGTTTTCGGTGTCGCGCAGGTCAGTGTCGGGCTCGGGTGTTCCTTTTGGCCCTTTGCAGGTGTCGGCGGTTTCGTCTCGTTCAGATAGGCCTGCGAGGACTGCTTTCATAACTGGTACGCCGAGCTTCAAGCCGGCACCGGTGAGGGCTGGTTTGAGTACTTTTGAGAAGGCGTCTCGGTTTTTCCAGAGTTTTGTGGCGTGGTCACCGAGCTTAGTGAGCGTCTTCTCGAGCAGCTGCTTATCGTGGTCGGAGAGTTTCTCGACGGGTTTCTGGGCGAGGACGGCCTTGATGCGTTCTGGGGTGCAGGCGAAGTTGAGTTTGAGTGGACGCTCGACTGTGATGGTGGAGTAGCCGAAGTCTTGGTTGTTGAAGATCTTCGAGGTCTCGCCGTTGTCTTCGAAGGCACCGTACAGCTGGACGATGTTTGCAATGTCGTTGGGGCCGAGTTCTTTGCGTTTGGAGCCGAGGCTTTTCCGCATTTTCTGGAAGAAGTCCACCCCGTTGATGAGCTGGATCTTGCCGACACGGTCGGGGTGTTTTTGCTTCTTGCTGTTGGAGAGGATCCAAATGTAGGTGGCGATCCCGGTGTTGTAGAACATGTCCGTGGGTAGCGCGATGATCGCTTCGACGAAGTCGTTCTCGATCAGGTATTTGCGGATCTCGGATTCACCAGAGCCGGCGCTACCGGTGAACAGTGGTGAGCCGTTGAGGACGATGCCGATGCGGGAGCCGCCCTCGTGCGCGGGACGCATCTTACGGATCAAATGCAGCAGGAATAGCAGGGAACCATCGCTAACGCGGGGCAGTCCGGGGCCGAAGCGGCCCTCGAAACCGTGGAGCTCGTGTTCCTTTTGGATTTGCGGCTGGATTTTCTTCCACTCCACACCGAAGGGCGGGTTGGAGAGCATGAAGTCGAACTGCTGGCCGATGTTCTGATCATTAGCGAGTGTATCGCCGACAGAGATCTTGGAGATGTCCTGGCCCTTGATCAGTAAGTCCGACTTACAGATGGCGTAGGACTCGTCATTGATCTCCTGACCATATGCGACGAGAGATGCGCTGGGGTTCAGAGCGTGCAGGTGTTCCTGAGCGACAGTGAGCATGCCGCCCGTTCCGGCAGTCGGGTCGTAGATAGACCGGACGATGCCCTCTTTGGTGAGTACATCGTCGTCGTAATTCAGCAGCAGCTGCACCATGAGCTGGATGACTTCGCGCGGGGTGAAGTGCTCACCGGCGGTCTCGTTGGAGGCTTCAGCGAAGCGGCGGATCAACTCCTCGAACATCAGACCCATCTCAATGTTGCTAATGGTGTTCGGGTGCAGATCTATTCCGGCGAAGTCTTTAGTGACGTGGTAGAGCAGGTCCGAGTTATCCAGCTTCTCGAGCGTCTTATAGAAATCGAAGCGTTCGAAGATGTCACGGGTGTTCTCTGAGAACCCTTGAACATAGTTGAGGATGTTCGCCTTGATATTCGTGGGGTCATCCAGAAGCTTGGCGAAGTTGAACAGTGAGGTGTTGAAGAAGTTGTGCCCTGATGCCTTCTGGAGGAAAGCATCAAGAGGGATGTTCAGGTTTTTCTTGGCTTCTGCTTCTTTGAGAACGGCATCTTTTGTTTCTGCGAGCACGCAGTCGAGACGGCGGAGGATGGTGAATGGGAGGATCACTGATCCGTATTGTGCTGGTTTGAAGGTGCCTCGCAGAATATTCGCAATGCTCCACACCAGGTTCGCGTTGTTATTCGCGGCCACTCATTCCTACTTCCCTCGCCACAAGCAACAAGGGAGAGCCGGAAATCCGGTTGCCGCGGGCGGCATCCCCGTTGCCGTGCAGCTCTTATTGATCACACACGTACGTATCTTGAATTGTATGGTTCTATCCAACAGATAGAACCTTTGTTGTTTTCACGAGTCGTCTACACAATTTTCACTACTCGCCTGCGCAACCTTGGAAACCCGCGCCCGACTGCGCAGGCGACTTCTGAAATTCATAAGTTGCTATGTAGCTTCGCAGTGATTCTCAGGGGGGCGTGGTAGTTCATTCCAATCTGTCATCGCATGACGATGCCCCCGCGGGTGTTGCGGGGGCATCGTCATGCATTGGTGTTGCCGTCCCGGTGGACCGGGATCAGGCTAGAGCTCCATGGGGTCGTCGTGGAAGCGGCGCAGGGGCGTACCTGCGGTCTCGTGGATGAAGACGGAGGCGACCACGAGGGCGATGACGGCCACGATCGTCACGTAGATGGCCGGAGCCAGCGAGTTGCCGGTGGTCATTACCAGCCAGGTTGCCAGGTAAGGGGCGGTGCCGCCGAAGATCGCGTAGGTGATGTTGTAGCTCAGGCCGGAGGCGGTGTAGCGCACGTCCGTTGAGAACATTTCGGAGATAAGTACCGAGGTCACGACGTTGGCGGAGACTGCGCCGAGGGCTATCAGCAGCTGGCTGGCAATGGCGCTGCCCAGGGTGCCAAGCTCGGCCATCATGTACGCGGGGATGGTGAGCACCGTGAGTAGCACGGCGGACATCTGCATCATCCGGCGTCGGCCGATCCGGTCGGAAAGCCTGCCCATGACTGGGGCGAGTCCCGTGGCGAATAGCAGTGCGACCAAGCTGGAGAGCAGCGCTTGGCCAGAGTCGAGTCCGACGACCCGGGTGAGGAACGTGGACATGTAGGTGGAGAAGATGTAGAAGGACAGGGCTGTGAGCATGACGAAGCCGCCGAGCTTGAGCATTTGAGACCACTGGCTCTTAATGACATCGCCAAGGCTCAGTTTCGGGCGGTTCGCCGAGTCGTTAACCATGGCCTCAAACTCAGGTGATTCATGCAGCTTGGAACGGATGTAGAACGCAACTAAGCCCATGGGGACGGATAGTAGGAACAGTATGCGCCACCCCCACTCGCTCATGGCTTCTGCTGGGAGGGTGAGGCTGAACAGGGCTCCGAGGCCGGCGGCCAAAGCGAAGGAAGCGAACGTTGCCATGGACATCGCGCTGGAGTAGCGGTTGCGCTGGTGATCCGGGCTGTGCTCAACGGTATATATGGTGGCACCGGCATACTCGCCGCCGGCAGACAGGCCCTGGACACACCGGGCGATGGCCAACAGCACTGCGGCCCAGACTCCGATGGACTCTTGGCTCGGGATGAGGCCGATCGCCGCAGTCGAGCCGGACATGAGAAGGACAGTGAGGATCAGGATCTTCTTGCGGCCGAGCCGGTCACCCAGTCTGCCGAAGATGATCCCACCTAGCGGACGCATGGCGAAGGCGACAGCGAAGATGGCGAAGGTCTCCAACAGCCCGGTCACCGGGTCATTAGAGGCAAAGAAAGTAGCCGCAATGTGGGTGGCCATGAAGCCATAGATCGCGAAGTCGAACCACTCAACAACAGTGCCAGCGAAAGACGCTCCCACCACCTTCCTGAGATGCTCGGGACTTACCTTATGGAGATCTGGCACCTGATCGTGGTCAATCGGTGGGCTAATGGACGTGGATGGGTGGTCCGCGGTGGAGGGCATGGGTTCCTCGTTTCAGTCGGTACGGAGCGTGGGCGACACAAGAGCCCTAGGCAAAAAGGTGACTGGACTCACAAAATTGTTGCTTCTTTAGCAATATAGACGCTAACTAAGCAACAAACAAGACCCTCCACTCCATGCCCACTCAGTGCATTGCTGTCCGACGGGCAGTACTAAGTGGGCGCAGTTGACTGCATCTGCTCGTGGACGTTGATGCCAGTATGGCCGCGCACTGCGCCATCGGCGGACTGCTCCAGTGGGGCACTCACCGACACTTGTCCTATCGAGCGGCGTGCCGAATCAACATGCGAAATCTGGGGTCTAGCGCTGGACTGAGACATGGGTTACAGTAGTTACCAGTGCAACATTGTTGCTCTGTCAGCAACCTATCAATGGATGAGAGTGGGGAGAACAAAATGACTGACGAGACAGGGAAGTTCAACGACATCGAAGCCCGCCTTGCAGCAGTGCTGGAAGAAGCGTTCGAAGCCGGAACGAGCATTTACAACGAGCGCGGTTTTAAGCGCCGGATCGGCTATGGCAACCGCCCGGCCGTTATCCATATTGACCTTGCGAACGCGTGGACCCGTCCGGGACACCCGTTCAGCTGCCCGGGTATGGAGACGATCATCCCGAATGTGCAGCGGATTAACGAGGCTGCTCGCGCCAAGGGCGTGCCGGTTTTCTACACCACCAACGTGTACCGCAACCGCGACGCCTCTTCCGGCACCAATGACATGGGCCTGTGGTACTCGAAGATCCCCACGGAGACTCTTCCAGCGGATTCCTACTGGGCGGAGATCGATGATCGCATCGCTCCAGCGGAAGGCGAGGTGGTGATCGAGAAGAACCGCGCTTCGGCATTCCCGGGCACGAACCTCGAGCTTTTCTTGACCTCGAACCGCATCGATACACTGATTGTCACCGGTGCGACCGCAGCCGGTTGCGTGCGCCATACCGTTGAGGACGCGATCGCTAAGGGCTTCCGCCCGATCATCCCACGCGAGACCATTGGCGACCGAGTCCCAGGCGTTGTGCAGTGGAACCTCTACGACATTGACAACAAGTTCGGTGATGTGGAGTCCACGGACTCAGTGGTGGAGTACCTGAACGCGCTTCCAATGTTCGAGGACACTGTCCCGAAGACCCTCTCAGATCCTCAGCCTGAGGTGGAAGCCCCAGCAGACCCAGTCTTCGCCGAACAGCACTAACATCGTCCTACGCCGTTACGACAGCCGGTACCCACTTCTCGGGTGCCGGCTGTCGTCGGATTAGGTGACCGTAAAATGATGCTGACTTGTGTGACGTCGTACGATGGCTATTCCATCGCAGCGTTTCGTCTGAACACGCAAAGCTTCGTAGCCCAACCGACTTCATGTATGACGAGCACTGATTTTTACTCTTCGTTGATTCGGTTTCTACGCCTTGATCAGCCCATTTGAGAGGACATTCCATGAGTGAGAAACCTCGCCCCAAGGGGGAACAGCCGCAGGGCGCCGCTGCGGCATTATTCAATGGGCTACGCGCCTTGGAAGCCTTCAGTATCGAAACCCCTGTCTTGGGAGTTACAGAGATCGCAAACAAAATCAACCTCCACAAGAGCACCGTCTCCCGGATCCTCACCGGTCTAACAGAAGCCGGCTACGTTCAACGCGACTTCGAGACCGGACGCTATCGCTTAGGACTTGGCGTGATTGCACTCTCCGGTCCTTTGCTTGCCGACCTAGATGTCCGCCGAGCGGCCCTGCCATACCTAGAAGAACTCTCCGAGCAAACACAAGAAACCTCCGCCATCTCGGTATGGAACGGATCCTCCGCCATAGTCGTCGAGCAAGTACCCAGCACGCACCAAGTCAAACATTCAGCACCCATCGGAACCAGATACTCGAAACTCGACAGTTCCTCCGTGCGCGTTTTCCTATCCGAACTCCCCGAAGACAAGATCTCCGAATTGCTGGAGAACGGTGTCATCACTCAAAGCGACCACGCATTTTTTTCCGGTGAGCCCTTAAAACATCTGGGAGAGGTCCGAGAAGCAGGTGTAGCCATTAACGACGGCTACACCACAGACGAAGAATTCGGCGTTTCCGCTCCAGTTCGAGATTTCCGTGGAACAATCGTAGGCTGCATCACCGTGAGCGCACCACGATCACGCGTCCATAAACAGAAAGCTGCAGAAACCTTAGTGACGTCCGTGATCAATGCCGCGGCTCGCGTTTCAGCACGGCTCGGGACACCCAGCACCTGAGCGCCAAAGCCGACCCAGTCCTTAAGAACGAAGGCAAGATCCGGCAGACGCAGTTCCCCGAGTGGGAAGAGAGGATCTTCAGAACCTTCATGTACGAGGATTGGATGAGCTTCTTTTGAGCTCGCGATAAATCGTTGTCCTCGAGACACTGAACAACTCAGCCAGCTCACTCTGTGTGTGCTCACCCTGGGAGGCGATGGATAGGAGATGTTTCCGCTGCGTCGCTGAGAGCTTGGGCTGTTTACCTTTGAGTTTTCCCTTGGCTTTGGCGATGGCCATGCCTTCTTTAGTGCGAGCTCGGATGAGATCAGCTTCGAATTCGGCGACCATTCCGAGGACGTTGAAGAGTAATCGGCCGACTGGGTCGTTCGGATCGTAAACGCTGCCACCGAGACTGAGAGCTACCCCCTTCTTACTGAGTTCGTCCGCGATGTCTCTGGCATCGGGCAGTGAGCGTGCCAGTCGGTCGAGTTTGGTGACGACGAGGGTGTCGCCGGAGCGGACGGCGGCGAGGGCTTTGCCCAACCCTGGCCGTTCCCGATTCGTTCCTGTCAGACCATGGTCTACATATAAGTTTTCCGGCACTACGCCCAACTGCGTGAGGGCTGCTTGTTGTGTTGCTAGGTCTTGTTCAGCGGTAGAGACCCGCGCGTACCCGATAAGAAGTCCGGTCATGCACTCATTGTTGCAGTTATGGCACCTTCATCGCGCACATTATCGTGCGAGTCTTACGTGCATACGTGATGACCGATAAGACGTGAACGAAAATTCT